>NZ_JBWKKF010000027.1:0-80516 GCF_056431745.1 Amycolatopsis sp. NPDC045836
CATCCGCCCACACTGCTACCCCAGCGGTCAACCCACGCGAACATCAACCGGCGTGTCACCAACCCGGCCAACCTATGTGGTCACAGCACTAGCGCTGCACCAGCACACCTCCTCCGGCACCGTGCCGGGCATCCCGGGCAAGGTCGACCGCAACGTCACCCTCGGCGGCTACACCCTCGCGCACCTGCTCATCGACGGTGCCGCGCCCGCACCGACCCCGCCGCCCACCGACCATGGCGGCACCTACACCGTGACCGCCGGAGACACCCTCTCCGCGATCGCCGCCAAGTTCGGCACCACCGTGGCCGCCCTCGCCGCGCTCAACAACCTCGCCAACCCCAACCTCATCCACCCCGGCCAAGTCCTCACCCTGCCGGGCGTTATCGCCGGACCCAAGCGCTACCAGATCCGCCCCGGCGACACCCTCTCCCGCATCGCCACCCAGCACGGCACCACCACGGCCGCCCTCGCCTCGCTCAACGGCATCGCCAACCCCAACCGAATCCGAGCAGGCGCATGGCTGTCCCTGCCGTAGACCCGCTGGGCTCCCTACTCCTGCTGGCCATCGTCTTCGGCTGGCTGACCTGGAAAGCCGCCTGCGGCTTCGTCCGACTCTACGACTACCTCAACGACCTGCCACCCCGAGAAGAGAAGAGAACACCTGTGTCCCGTCACCCGCTGCGCATCGCCGCGTCCGTCGTCGGCGCCCTGTCCGCCGTCGTGTCCGGCCTGGTCGGCTCCGGCCTGTTCACCGCCGACCAGGGCAACGCCGCTACCGGCCTCATCACCGCCCTGCTCACCCTGCTTGCCGCGTTCGGCGTGGCCATCTCCACCGAGAAGAAGGTCACTCCGCTGGTCGACCCGCGCGACCAGGACGGACAGCCGCTGAGCCCGGCACCGGCCCCGCAGACCACCAAGCCGCAGGACTGGGGCACCTTCGGTGCCTGACAAGCCAGCCGAACCGGTCGCGCTCGACCCGGATTCCGTGCTGACACCGGCCGAACTCGCCCGGGCGCACGAGGCCGCAGCCGACGCACCACCGTTCACCGACGACCAGCGCGACCACCTGCGCAACATCTTCGGCCCCGCCGTCCGGCGCCTGCGCCAGTCCGCCATCTCCTAGACGACATTAAGGCCCCGGCGCTCGTTTCGAGCGCCGGGGCCTTTTCGTCGTTGACCGATCAGGCTGCCGTATCGTCCTGTGGTAGAGGAGCAGGTTTGCCCAGCCACGACAACGTGATTAGCGTGGGGTCGAACCCGCGCCGCCCTTTCCCCGCCGGTAGCAGTCTCGGACGCACGATCGCACGCAGAACTTCCCGCCGCTGAACGAGCGACAGGGTTTGCCATACCTCCGGCGCACGCGAACCGATCAAGTCGCTAACCAGCGGACTGACCGCAGCTTGCTTAGCGCGCGTTTCTGCCGCTTCGATCCGAGGAAGCAACTTCGCCTCGATCCGCGCCAACCGTTCCGGAGTCAATTCCCCGTCAGCGGCCTTATCTGCGAATCCGTTCAAGCGTGCCCGTAGGACTTTCGCGTCCTCGATCGCAGCCGAGACGTCCTCGGCTTGTTCTTCATAGCGAAACAGTTCTGCGGCACTGTCAGAGGATAGCCGCCGCAAGACAGCCTCGACCACAACGGAGTCCGTTTTCTGCATCGCCCGGCTGACATGCCCAACCTTGCACTGATAGACCTTCCTGTCGAGCTTCCCACTAGTGGTCACCGGGTCGTTGCACACATCGCAGACCAGAATGCCGCCAAGCAGATACTTGACTCGGCTTCCGTCGCGGACCGAACGACGAGAAGGGTCGGATAGTTTCGCCACAACATTGTAGTGGGTCTCCTTATCGATGACGGCAGGCCATTTACCGTCGCCGAGTACCTCCTTGCGAAAGACGCGCAAGCCTGCCACTGCGGGATTCGTTGCAACGTTGTAGACCTTCGCGCAATTCCACCGACCAGGGAACGGATGGGGCCACTGGCTGCGATTCATCAACTTGGCCACCTGGGACGGCGACTCCTCGCGTAAGTAATCGAGAGCCAGAGTAACCGCTTCCGCTTTCTCCGCTGAAAGCGTCTCATTGAAGCGCGCCCAACTGATCTCATCAGTGGACAACGAGTACAGCTTACGCACGTGACCCGCATGCCACGCGAGCCCCCGTGGAGCAACAATGCCGCGCCGATTCAAATCCGCCGCAATCAGGGAGGTACTTCCCGTCTCGAGAACGCGAGCCACGATCTCCTCGACGATGGGCCGTGCTTCCTCGTCGATCTCGCGACCCGCTTCACCGGTGTGCGGATCATAAAAGAGGCGATAGCCGTAAGGCACAGGGCCTGCCCACAAACCGGTATGAGCACGACTGGTGACGCCTCGCCGGACGCGCTTGCGCAGCTTCTCCGACTCGCGCTCGGCATCCATCGCGTCTTCGGCGGTGTCGATACGATCGTCGGGGTCGTCCATGTCGTACAGCCGATCGTCGTAGGCCCAGAAGCCACCGACTTTGACCAGAAGGCGCCGCAGCCTGACGAACGTGTCCAGCTCGCGCTGAGCACGACTGTTCTCCCAAGTCCAAAGCGTGTTCGCCGCCCCGGTCTCCAGCAGCCGCAACGCCTCTTCGAAGTTCACCCGCTCCTCAGTCGCGTAGCGAGAGGCCGACAGATCGTTGTCCACCAAGACAGCAACGATCTCCGCATTGGACTCGGCACACCAGCGACGTCCCTGCTCGACCTGCGACCCGACCGAAATCTTGCGCCCTTTGCCATCCTTCGACGCCCGCGCATAGATCACCACCCGCAGAGGCGCAGCCACTCGATCCCGCAGCCGACTGTTCAACGCCCTGCTCACCTGACCACTCCCCGCCGATTGACCCGGATACGCGCACGAGTTCGGAACCCGTCCTGCCGGTCGATCATAGACACAAAAGTCCAGGTCAACGGGGGTTTACCGACCGTGCGAGAGACACCGACCCTGTCGAGGACACCCCGACCGCGCCGAGAAAGACCCGACTCGTTATGCAGTGAGAGCAAGACCAGTGGATTGCCGGACCCTGCCCCCTTGTTCATGCAGTAGCTCATGGCAAACAACGTAAGTTGCAACGCAGCCGGGAGTACCTTGACAAAGCGATCTCCGCCGTGTTCTGGCTTCGGATCGGGGTGGGGCGGGGGGTGTGGGTGGTGGCTGGGTGGGGGGCCGGCTGCACGTTCGCAGCCCCGGGGCGATTGTGCTGTTTGGTGTGAGTCGCTCGGCTGGGTGAGCCGCCCGGTCGGGTGGTGACGCCACTTCACGCGCGTGGCTCGGCTGGCCGAGTCGCACAATCCGGGTGGTGGCGCCACTTCACGCCCATGGCTCGGCTAGTTGAGCCGCACAACCCGATTAGTGACCCCACTTCACGCGTGGCCGCTCGGCTGGGTGAGCCGCACGGTCCCGGTGGGGGCACCACTTCGCGCGCGTGGCTCGGCTGGCCGAGTCGCGTGCCTCGGGCAGCTGCGCCACGTCGCGAGGGCTCGGCTAAGCAAATCACCCGCGCCGGGCGGCTGCGCCACTCCACGCACGTAACCCGGCTGGGCACACCTCAGGTGGCTGCGCCACCCCGCGCCGGGCGGCTGCGCCACTCCGCACAAGCGGGCGGCTGCGCACTTCGGCGCGAGCTACCCGGCCGCACTCCTCACCAGCGCCACCCGGCCGCCTGCTCGGGTGAGGTGTCACCCGAGCAGGCGGTGCCGGTCAGGCGCCCACGTAGTCCGCCAGGTGTTCGGCGGTGAGGGTCGAGCGCTTCGCCACCAGATCGGCCGGGGTGCCTTCGAAGACGACCTTGCCGCCGTCGTGGCCGGCGCCGGGGCCCAGGTCGATGATCCAGTCGGCGTGGGCCATCACGGCCTGGTGGTGTTCGATGACGATCACCGACTTGCCGGCGTCGACCAGGCGGTCGAGCAGGCCGAGCAGTTGCTCCACGTCGGCCAGGTGCAGGCCGGTGGTGGGCTCGTCCAGCACGTAGATCCCGCCCTTCTCCCCCATGTGGGTGGCCAGCTTGAGCCGCTGGCGCTCACCGCCGGAGAGCGTGGTGAGGGGCTGGCCGAGCTTCAGGTAACCCAGGCCGACGTCGGCGAGCCTGCCGAGGATGGTGTGGGCGGCCGGGGTGCGGGCCTCGCCCTCGCCGAAGAAGGACTCCGCTTCGGCCACCGACATCGCCAGCACCTCGCTGATGTCGCGCCCGCCGAACTTCAGTTCCAGCACCGCGGCCTGGAACCGCTTGCCCTCGCACTGCTCGCACGGCGTGGCGACCCCGGCCATCAGGCCCAGGTCGGTGTAGATGACCCCGTTGCCGTTGCAGGTGGGGCAGGCGCCCTCGGAGTTGGCGCTGAACAAGGCCGGCTTCACCCCGTTGGCCTTGGCGAACGCCTTGCGGATCGGCTCCAGCAGGCCGGTGTAGGTGGCCGGGTTGCTGCGCCGCGAACCGCGGATCGCGCCCTGGTCGACCGAGACCACCCCGGCCGAGGCCGGCACCGAGCCGTGGATCAGCGAACTCTTGCCGGACCCGGCGACGCCGGTGATGGCGACCAGCACGCCGAGCGGGATGTCGACGTCGACGTCGCGCAGGTTGTGCTTGTCCGCACCGCGGATCTCCAGTGCCCCGGACGGCGTGCGCACCTCCGGCTTCAGCTTGGCCCGGTCGTCGAGGTGGCGGCCGGTGAGCGTGCCGCTGGCCCGCAGCCCCTCGATGGTGCCTTCGAAGCAGATGGTGCCGCCCTCGGAACCCGCGCCGGGGCCGAGGTCGACCACGTGGTCGGCGATCGCGATGGCCTCCGGCTTGTGCTCGACCACCAGCACCGTGTTGCCCTTGTCCCGCAGTTGCAGCAGCAGGTTGTTCATCCGCTGGATGTCGTGCGGGTGCAGGCCGATGGTGGGCTCGTCGAAGACGTAGGTGACGTCGGTCAGCGAGGAACCGAGGTGGCGGATCATCTTGGTGCGCTGCGCCTCACCCCCGGACAGCGTGCCCGACGGCCGGTCCAGCGAGAGGTAACCGAGCCCGATCTCGACGAAGGAGTCCAGGGTGTGCCGCAGGGTGGCCAGCAGCGGCGCCACCGACGGCTCCTCGATCCCGCTGACCCACTCGGCGAGGTCGCTGATCTGCATCGCGCAGGCGTCGGCGATGCTCTTGCCCTTGATCTTCGACGACCTGGCGGCCTCGGTGAGCCGGGTCCCGTCGCACTCCGGGCAGGTGGTGAAGGTGACCGCGCGGTCGACGAAGGCCCGGATGTGCGGCTGCATCGCCTCGCGGTCCTTCGACAGGAACGACTTCTGGATCTTCGGGATCAGCCCCTCGTAGGTCAGGTTGATGCCGTTGACCTTGATCTTGATCGGCTCGTGGTAGAGGAAGTCCCGCAGTTCCTTCTTGGTGTACTTCCGGATCGGCTTGTCCGGATCCACCAGGCCGGACTGGGCGTAGGTCTGCACCGTCCACTGGCTGTCCGACTTCCAGCCGGGAATGGTGAACGCGCCCTCCGACAGCGACTTCGAGTCGTCGTAGAGCTGGGTGAGGTCGATGTCGGAGACGTTGCCGCGGCCCTCGCACCGCGGGCACATGCCGCCGACGATGTTGAAGTCCCGCCGCTCCTTGGTGGTCCGCCCGCCCTTCTCGAAGGTCACCGCGCCCGCACCGCTGATCGAGGCGACGTTGAAGGAGAACGCCTGCGGTGAGCCGATGTGGGGCTTGCCGAGCCTGCTGAACAGGATGCGCAGCAGCGCGTTGGCGTCGGTGGCGGTGCCCACGGTCGACCGCGGGTTGGCGCCCATCCGCTCCTGGTCGACGATGATCGCCGTGGTCAGCCCGTCCAGCACGTCGACCTCGGGGCGCGCCAGCGTCGGCATGAAGCCCTGCACGAACGCGCTGTAGGTCTCGTTGATCAGCCGCTGCGACTCCGCCGCGACCGTGCCGAACACCAGCGAACTCTTGCCCGAGCCGGAGACCCCGGTGAACACGGTCAGCCGGCGCTTCGGGATCTCCAGGCTGACGTCCTTGAGGTTGTTCACGCGCGCGCCGTGCACGCGGATCCGGTCGTGGCTGTCCGCGGGGTGGGGCTCCGGCGCCTTGGTGCCCGCCCTCTTGGCCTTGCTCATCTTCTCTCCATCGGTTTCCTCGGAGCGCGGGTGTGCCGTCGCCCGCCGGCGGTCACGTTAGGTGGTGTTCGCGGCCGCGTGCTTCTCGATTCCTGATCGGTCCGGTCACAGCCGCTCGTAGTCGAGCTCGAGGAAGTCCTCGACCTCGGGCACCCAGCGCTCGGCGACGAAGGCGGTGTGCACGGGGTGCTCGTTGTAGGCGGTGTAGGCGGCCTGGTCGGCGAACTCCATCGAGAAGCCGAACCGGAAGTCGTTCTTGGCGCTGGTCTGCCGCAGCTGCTCGAAGCGCTGCACGCCGGGGATATCGGCGAGGGCGAGCGCGGCGTCGAGGAACTCGCGCTCCTCGGCCGAGCCGGGAGCGTGACGGAGCCGGAAGGAGACGGTGTGGCGGATCATGGGGCAACCTTAACCTCGGCCACCGACAGTCCGGCGCAAACCGGAAGAGGTCGCGGCCGGGGTCCGGCCTACCGTCGGGTCATGCGACTGCTGATCGCCCCCTCGGGTCCCGAGCTGGCCGAACCCGACGACTGCACCCGCTTCCACGTCGAGATCAGCGCGGACCTCGGCGGCGACCGGCTCCGCACCCAGCTCGCCGAACACGGCCTCGGCAGGCCCGGCGACGACGGGGACCACGTGTTCGTCGCCGTCGAAGCGCTGCGGGCGCTGGCCGCGGACCGCACCTCCGCCGACTGGGGCACCCGGTTCGACGGCATGCTCTCCTACGCCGCGTCGAAGGGCTGGCTGGACGAGTCCGGCACGCACGTCCGCGCCCACGTCGAACGGTCCTGAGCGGGTGCGAAGGCGCTCTCGCACCCGGACGCCTCGAAAGGCGCTCAGCTCAGGAACTCGAGGATCCGCCGGTTGACCTGGTCGGGCGCTTCGAGGAATCGGCTGGGTGGGAGTTGTCCCGGTAGCGCCGAGTCCCGCACGCGGGCTGACCGGCGAGCGCAGGGCGTCCTCCCCGGCCTGCCGGTCCACAGTGGAGTCGAAACCCGGTACGGGGCCGCTCCGGTGCTGCCGGAGCCAGCCGTGGGCGAAGTCGATGCCGACGGCGGTGACGCACTCGGTTTCCATGAGTCTCCTCGAATTGGAACGAACGTTCCAACCGGTACGGTGAGGAGATGAACGCCACCACACGCCGTCGGGCGGACGCGGGTCCCGGCACCCGTGACCGGCTGGTCCACACGACTTCACGGCTGATGCAGCGGCAGGGCTACGAAGCGACCGGCATCAAGCAGATCTCCCGGGAGGCCGGCGTCGCGCTCAGCTCGGTCTACCACTTCTTCCCCGACGGCAAGCACGAACTGGCCGCCGAGGCGGTCCGCCACGCCGATCACGAGTTCGCCGTCATGCTGCGGGAAGCGCTGGCGAGCGAGGACGACCCCGGCGAGGCGATCATCGCCTGCACCCGGCTGCTGGCCACCTCCCTGCGCGAGTCGGACTGGCTCGACGGCTGCCCGATCACCGCCACCGCGCTGGAGACCTCCGGCAAGGTCCCCGAGATCCAGCAGGCCGTCCGCGAAGCCTTCGAGCACTGGCGGGGCCTGGTCACCGACAAGCTCCGCGGCGCGGGCATCGGCGAGGACGAGGTGGCCGGCCTCGCGCACACCGTGATCAACACCCTCGAAGGCGCCGAACTCGACGCGCAGGTGTCCCACAGCGAAGAGCCCCTGCTGGTCGCCGGGCGGCACCTGGCCAGGCTGATCGGCTCCTACCGGTCCTGACCGAGCCGCTCGACGACCTCGGCCAGTCCGGCCCACGCCAGTCCGGTGTCCTCGGAACGGCGGTGCGGTGCCCGGAACCAGGCGGTGTAGATCGCCAGCTCGTCGAGGTCCCAGCGCAGGCGGTAGCACGCCAGCGCGGCCGGGTCCGGCCGGTGCCCGGTCAACTCCGCGTACCGCGTCAACTCGGCCTCGGTGGCGAAGGCGAAGTCGCGTTCACGCACGGCGAGGCCGACGGTGTCCCAGTCGAGCAGCAGCCGCTCCTCCCCCACCCGCAGCACGTTGCCGGGGTGCGGCTCGCCGTGGGTGACCACCCGGTCCGGGCTCAACCCGGCGATCCGGCGGTCGAACTCCGCCAGCCGACGCCGCAGCCCGGTCCGGTGCGCGGCCAGCAGCTCCCTGGCCGGTTCGGCGTACGGACCGCCCGTCCATCCGCCGTCCAGGTCCGCCAGGGACGCCGTCAGCTCCGTGCGCAGGGCCAGGTCCGGGTCGAGCACCGGCACGCGGCCGGGCGGGTCGGCGGCGTGCAGTTCGGCGAGCAGGTCGACCACCGAGCCGGCCGGTGCGTCCCCGAAGTCGCCGGAAACCCCGTCCAGGTGGGGGAAGACGCTGACGGCGAACCGGTCCCCCACCGGCCGGAGCACCGCACCGGCCGCCGCCGGCACCGGGGCCACCACAAAATCCAGCCCGCGTTCCGCCCGCAGGCGCCACGCGGTGTCCATCGCCCGCGCCAGCCCCCGCCCGGCCGCGGCCACCCCGAGTCCACAGTGGACTTTGTTGGCCAGGTCGGCCAGCGTGACGAACCAGCGGCGCCCGTCCGCCCCGGTGGCGGTCCAGTGGTGGTCACCGAAGCCGACCGCCGCGTATTCCAGCACCACGGCATCGATGTCCCAATCGCGCAGAGCCGCCCGGAGTTCCGGTTCGCCGATTTCGTCCGGTTGTTCCTTCATGCCGCGAAGCTAACCCGTCCGGTGTGCGCGGCCCAGCGATTTCCGCGGTGGCCGGGTACGGTTTTCCCGGGAAGGAGCGAACATGCCGGAACTGCTCGCCGCCGGGGGCTGGGGTCTGCTGGCCGGTTCGGCGCTGCTGCTCGGGGCGCTGCTCGGCTACCTGGTCCGGATTCCGGCCGGGCTGGTCGCCGCGGTGATGGCCTTCGGCAGCGGCGTGCTGCTCTCGGCGGTCTCCTTCGAACTGATCGCCGAAGCCCACGAACAGGGCGGCCTGCTGCCCACCGCGGCGGGCGCGCTGGGCGGTGCGGTGGTCTACACCCTGGCGAACGTGGTGCTGGCGCGCCGCGGCGCCCGGCACCGCAAGCGCTCCGGTGACCAGCAGCCCAGCGAAGCCGAGCAGTCCGGTTCGGGCACCGCGATCGCGCTGGGCGCGCTGCTCGACGGCATCCCGGAATCGATGGTGATCGGCACCAGCCTGCTCGGCGGCGGCTCGGTCAGCGCGGTCACGGTGATCGCGGTGTTCATCAGCAACGTTCCGGAAGGACTGTCCAGCGCCTCGGGCATGCGCCGCGCCGGGCGCGGTCCCCGGTACGTCTTCGCCTTGTGGGGCGGGATCGCGGTGCTCAGCGCGGTGGCTTCGATGCTGGGTTACGGCCTGCTGGGCGGGGTGCCCGGCGGGGTGCTGGCCGCGATCACCGCGCTGGCGGGCGGCGCCATCCTGGCGATGATCGCCGACACGATGATCCCGGAGGCGTTCGAGAACGCGCACCTGTGGATCGGCCTGATCACCGTGGCGGGCTTCCTCACCGCGTTCGCCGTCTCGCACTTGTGAGTTCCCGCCACGGTGATCAGGCGGGTTCGGCGCTCAGCCGCTGCCCGTCCTCGTCGATTTAGAGGGTGCGCACCGGCAGCCGGACGCGTGCCGCAGGGCGTGGACACCGGGGGCCACCTCGACGAAGGCGCCGAACGACACCTCCTTCCGCGTCATCCCCGGGAAACGGGAGGAACGCGCGGAGGCGGGCCCCTGGCCCGCCGGGCATCACGGCGTGGCTGGGACCCTGTTCCGCTCTTGGCGCGAGGCTGACCCGGTAGTCACGCGGGGAGCGCAGCAACCACGGACCCGCGCCGCCCGATCGTCCACTTCGGATAATTGCGGTGCCGAAATGAATTCCGCGGCCGCGAATCGCGAGCACACCGCGTGACCCCCATTCATCGCATTGTGCCCGGATACGCGGAGCTATCCCGATCATGGATTTCCCGCACATTATCCCTCGATCAGGTATTTCGCATTTTTCACTCGGACGGCCCAAGCTGGAAAAAGCAGCGCACCCGCCCTGGTCCCGTTGCCGACGGGGTACTAACATCCCTTCCCTGTCCGCCACCGGCGCCCGGCCGGTCCGGAATTCCCGCACAACGGCACGGCCCGCGCCGCGAAACAAAACGGCGGGCCGGAAAAGAGAACCACCAAGTCCGGGTGAAATCCGGAACCGCCACGAACGACGAGGACCTGAGCTATGCCGGAACAGCTGCCCGTTCGTCTTCGCGTGGAGCGGGGCCCGCTCGGCCAGGCCGTGCTCGCCGCGCTGGCCACCGCCGTCGTGGTGACCGGGCTGTGGCTGTGGGTGGTGCTGTCCACGGCCGCGGGCGACCGCGGGCCGGTGCTCGCGGCCGCGGTGTTCACCGGCGTGCTGCTCTGCGCCGCCGCCTTCGCCGCGGTGCAGCTCAACGGGGAGGCCCGGCGAGCGCGCGACACCGTCGACGCCCACGAGGCCGAGCTGACCAAGCTGGTCGAGCACACGCTGCCCGCGGCGGTGGCGATGCTGCGCGACGGCGCCTCGGCGGACACCGTGTTCGCCGAGGTCCCCCGTCCCCCTGGGGAGAACCACGCGCGGCTGCTGCGCGCGACGGTCTGGGAGATCAGCGTGGGCGAACGCCGCCGGGCCGCGGCCACCGCCGCCTGCGCCAACGCCGCCGGCCGGGTGCAGGCACTGGCCACCGGCATGCTGGCCAACCTCCGGGAACTGCAGAACCGCGCCACCGAGGACTTCCTCGGCGACCTGATGGCGCTGGACCACAGCACCGCGCAGACCGGCAGGCTGGCCGACAGCATCGCGGTGCTCACCGGCGCCCGCTCCGGCCGCCGCTGGACCAAGCCGATCGTGCTGGAGAGCGTGCTGCGCGGGGCGATGGGGCGGGTCGGGGCGTACCAGCGCATCCGGGTGCATTCGACCAGCGGCGCGGCGGTCGCGGGGTACGCCGCCGAGGACGTGATGCACGCGCTGGCCGAGCTGATGGACAACGGCACCCGGTTCTCCGCGCCGTCCGAAGAGGTGCACGTCTACGTCGAGGACCTGCACAACGGCGTGGTGGTGACCATCGAGGACGGCGGCCTCGGCATGAAGCCGCAGGCGCTGCTGCGGGCCGAGGCGACGGTGTCGGCCACCCAGCCGCTGGACCTGACCACGCTCACCGGCACCCGGCTCGGCCTGGCCGTGGTCGGCTGCCTGGCGCGCAAGCACGAACTGCACGTGTTCTTCCGCCCGTCCTCACGCGGGGGCACCGGCGTGGTGCTGCGCATCCCGCCCCAGCTGATCACCCAGGTGCGCCCGGACCCGGTCGAGCTGACCCCGCGGCACCTGGCCTCGCGCGAGCTGCCGCAGCCGGCGACCGTCGGCGCGCCCGCGCTCGAGCCGGACGAGGGCGCCGGGCTGCCCAAACGGCCACGCGGGCAGACGCTGGCCGCCTCGCGGCCCTCCCCCGCACCACCGGCCGACACCCCGCGGCCGCGCACCGACTCCGGTTCTCGGTTCGGCGCCTACCAGGCGGGCCGCGCGCGCAAACCGGACACCGACCGGTGAACCCACGTCAACCGGCACAGACGAGCGGAGAGGAGCGCGGGCGTTCGCGCCCCGGCACTCGATGAACACGACTGATCCGAGCCTCGAGTGGCTGCTGGAGAACCTGGTGCGGAACACCCCCGGCGCCCGCCACGCGCTGGTGCTGTCCAAGGACGGCCTCAAGCTCTGCCACACCCCCGCACTGGGCGCGGACCAGGCCGACCAGCTGGCCGCGATCGCCGCCGGGGTGCAGTCGCTGTGCTACGGCGCCTCGGTGGAGTTCGGCGACGGCACCGGCGGGGTGCGCAACTCGATGACCGAGTTCCACGGCGGCCTGCTGTTCATCGTCGACGCCGGGGAGGGCGCGCACCTGGCGGTGATCGCCGGTGAGGACGCCGACGTCGGCCTGATCGGGCACAACATGGACGAGCTGGTCGAGCAGATCGGCGCGTACCTGACCGCACCGCCCCGGCAGGCGCGGCCCAGCGCGCTGACATGAGCCGCGGACCGCTCGAGGACGAGGACCCGGACCGGCTCTACACCGTCACCGGCGGGCGCAGCCGGGCCGGGGAGGCCGGCCTCGACCTGGTCACGCTGGTCGTCAGCGAAACCGAGCCGTCGGCGGGCATGCAGTCCGAGCACGTGCGGATCCTGCAGCTGGGCCGCCACCCCACCTCGGTGGTCGAACTGGCCGCCGAACTCGGCCTGCCGGTCAGCGTGGTCCGCATCCTGGTGGCCGACCTGCTGCGGGACGGCCGCGTCTCCGCCCGCCACCCGTCCCCGGTCGGTCCCGGGACCGATCTGCCCGAGCTGGAATTCCTGAAGAAGGTGCTCGTTGGACTCCGCAACCTCTGAGGCGGCCGCCGGACCGCCCACCCGCGCTCCGCTGCGCGGGTCCGCCGCCCACGGGCTGAAGGTCGTCGTGGTCGGCGGCTTCGGCGTCGGCAAGACCACGATGGTCCGCTCGGTCAGCGAGATCCGCCCGCTGAGCACCGAGGAGACGATGACGCAGGCCGGGGCGGGCGTGGACGTCAACGCCGGGGTGCACCGCAAGACCACCACCACGGTGGCCTTCGACTTCGGCCGGATCAGCCTGGACGAGCAACTGGTGCTCTACCTGTTCGGTGCGCCGGGCCAGGAGCGGTTCTGGTTCCTGTGGGACCGGCTGTTCTCCGGCACGCTCGGCGCGGTGGTGCTGGTGGACACCCGGCGGCTGGCGGACTCCTGGTACGCCATCGACCGCCTGGAGCACCACGGCACGCCGTTCATCGTGGCGCGCAACAACTTCGGCCCGCCCGCGCACGGACTCGACGCCGTGCGCGAGGCGCTGTCCCTGCCCGAGGAGGTCCCGCTGATCGACTGCGACGCACGGCGCCGCGGCTCGTCGAAACAGGTGCTGATCTCCCTCGTCGACCACCTGTACGCCCTGTCAGCCGCCCGGGAGACCGCACCATGACCGAGTTCCGCCACACCGCCGACCCCACCTGGCCGGCGGAACGGGTCCGGCTCTACGGGCCCGAGTTCAACACCGATCCGGGCGCGCTCTACGCCGCCATCCGCGAGGAGTTCGGGCCGGTGGCCCCGATCCTGCTCGACGGCGACATCCCGGCGTGGTTCGTCTCCGGCTACCGCGAGATGCACCGGATCACCAGCGACGCGCAGTTGTTCGCCAGGGACACGCGCCGCTGGAACGAATGGGAGCGCGTGCCTGCCGACTGGCCGCTGCTGCCGTACGTGGCGCACAACCCGTCGGTGATGTTCACCGAGGGCGCCGAGCACCGGCGGCGGGCGGGCGCGATCAGCGACGCGCTCGCCGCGGTGGACCAGTTCGAACTGGGCACGCACTGCGAGCGGATCGCCGACCGGCTGGTCGACGCCTTCGCCGGCAGCGGTGAGGCGGACCTGGTGGCGCAGTACGCGGTGCGCATCCCGCTGCTGGCGGTGGCGAAGGTGTACGGCATGCCGGAGGCGGAGACCCCGGCGCTGGTGCGGGACGTGGCGATCTCGCTGGACGTCGGGCCGGACGCGATGAACGCGCACCTGCGGGTCCAGTCGGCGATGCGGGCGCTGGTGGCGCACAAGCGGGACTTCCCCGGCACGGACGTCCCGTCGCAGCTGCTGCGGGCGGGGCTGGCCGAGGAGGAGATCGTGCAGGACCTGCTGGTGGTCACCGCGGCGGCGCAGCAGCCGACGGCGAACTGGATCGGCAACACGCTGCGCCTGATGCTGACCGACCTGCGGTTCGCGATGACGCTGTCCGGCGGGCGCGGCAGCGTCGGGCAGGCGCTGAACGAGGTGCTGTGGCACGACACGCCGACGCAGAACTTCATCGGCCGCTTCGCCACCAGGGACACCCAGCTGGGCGGGCGGCGGGTGCGCGCGGGCGACCTGCTGGTGATGGGGCTGGCCGCGGCGAACTCGGACCCGCTGGTGCGCCCGGCGGGGGACGCGCCCGGTTCGCTGGGCAACCACGCGCACCTGTCGTTCGGCCACGGCGAGCACGGCTGCCCGTACCCGGCGCCGGAGGTGGCCGAGGTGATCGCCAGGACCACCATCGAGGTGCTGCTGGACCGGCTGCCGGACCTCGCGCTGGCGGTGCCCGCCGAAGCGCTGGTGTGGCGGCCGTCGGTGTGGATGCGCGGGCTGGAGAGCCTGCCCGTCACCTTCACCCCGACCCACGTGCCGGGTGAGCTGGGCCCGGCCACCACCGGCGCCTGGTGACCGGCCTTCTCCGCCCGGCGCGGGGCGGAGAAGGCCGGTCCTAGCTCCGCGGGCTGAACCGCACCGGGAGCGAGGCCGGGCCCCTGGTGAAGACGCCGGTCTCGGCCGGGGTGAAGTCATCGGCGAACCGCAGGTCCGGCAGGGCGTCCAGCAACTGGTTCACCCCGACCTCGACCTCGGTCTTCGCCAGCAGGGCACCGACGCAGAAGTGGCGGCCCAGCGCGAAGGAAACGTGGCCGGCCGCGGCGGAGAAGGCGGTCTGGACCGGCAGGTCTTCGCGGAAGATGTCGAAGCGGTCCGGTTCGGCGAACCGGCCGGGGTCGCGGTTCGCGGCGCCGATCAGGCAGGTCACCGTGCTGCCCGCCGGAATGGTGCCGCCGCCGAGTTCGACGTCCTCGGCGGGCTGGCGCATGATCATGTGCACCGGCGGGGAGTACCGCAGCGTTTCGGCGAAGGCCCGCGGGACCAGGCTCCGGTCCGCCCGCACCGCGGCGAACTGGCCGGGGTGCTCCAGCAGGTTCTTGAAGATGCTGGCGATCGCCTTGTCCGTGGTTTCCCCGCCCGCGGTGAGCAGCAGGCTGCAGAACGCCTTGATGTCCTCGTCGCTCATCTTCGTGCCGTCGACCTCGGCGGTGCACAGGGTGGAGAGCAGGTCGTCACCGGGTTCCCCCCGGCGGCACCGGATGATCGGGATCAGGTACTCGGCGAATTCCTCGCTCGTCCGCATGCCATCGGCGGTGACTTCCGGATCCTGGCTCAGGTTGCCGAGGAAGGCGATGATCGAGGTGTACCACCGGTGGAACCGGTCGTGGTCGGCGCGGTCGAGGCCGAGCATGTCCACGATCACCCCGATCGGGAACCGGCGGGCGAATTCGGCGACCAGATCGGCGGAACCCCGGTCGCGGAACGCGTCGATCAACCGCCGCGCGTTCGCTTCGATGACCGGGCGGAACTTCTGGTCCAGTTCGCTGCCGCGGAAAGCCGGTGCGACCAGCGCCCGGCGCACCGCGTGCTCGCGTCCGCTCAGCTGCAGGATCGTCTTGCCGTGCACCGGTTCCAGCTGCCAGTCGTAGTTGGCCGTGGTGAACACCGGATCCTTGAACGCCCGCGCCACGTCTTCGTACCGCGAAATGAGGTAGCTCTCCGTGGCTTCGTGCCAGATCGGCGGCCGCTGCTCGAGCATGATCCGGTAGGCGGCGTACGGATCCGCGGCGAATTCGGCGGAAAGGATGTCCGGCGCTTCACGTGCGGTGGTCATGAACGCTCCTCGGGTGGGGAGCCAGCCAGGTTAGCCGCTCGGGGGGTGCTGGGGTGAAAACCTGAGCCGAATGCCGTAATCGCGGTTCCTTGCTGACAGATCGATCCAGAAAGGGAAAACCGGCGGCGCCCGTTACCGGATCGGGCTTTCTGGCCCCGGGCCGGTCTGCGAGTGCCGCGCTCCGCTCCCGGACGGCGCCGACGAACTGCGTGGCTGCTGGGAGAAGCAGATGCGGGACGACGAATTCGGCGCCTGCGGAGACCGCTACGGCACCCGGTGGGTGATCAGCGTCGGCTGACCACGTGCCGGGCGATCCCGGCGTCCAGCGGGCTCAGGTCCTCGGGGACCGGCGTGGCCGGGTCCCACCAGCGGAAGTCCAGCGCCTCCTCGCTGACCACCGGACGCGGCCTCACCCCGAAGCGCAGCCGGTAGACCGCCGCGTACTCCCGCCGGACCGGGGCCACCAGGGCGAATCCGGCCACCGCGGCGAACTGCGCCGCGGCGGCCCGGATCCCGGTTTCCTCCGCCAGTTCCCGCAGCGCCGCCTCCTCCGGCGACTCCCCCGGCTCCAGCATCCCGCCCGGCAGTTCCCACGACCGGCGGAACGCGTTGAGCAGCACCAGCACCAGCCCGTCCGATTCGGCCACCACCAGTGCCAGCGGCATCGGGCGCACCCGGAGGTCCCGGTGGAAGCCGAGCAGCGTGTTCCCCGCGGCGTCACGAAGCACAGCGGTCAACCTAGACTGTTGTGATGGATAACAAGGGCGCACCGCTCGTGGTCGGGGGCAGGCCGCTGCACGAGCGGCTGGCCGAGGACCTGCCCGCGTTCACCGGGCTGGTGCTCGCCGCGGTCACCGACCGGGTGCCCGCCTACCGCCTGCTGCCCGCCGAGGAGCTCACCGGCGACATCACCAGGGTGATCGAGCAGAACCTGCGGTCGTTCACCGCCGTGCTCCGCACCCGCGCCCTGCCGTCCAGGGCGGAACTCGACTTCCTGCGCGAGTCGGCCGCCCGCCGGGCCGAGGAGGGCATTCCGATCGACATCGTGCTCACCGCGTACCACATCGGCATCCAGGTGATCTGGGATTCGCTGGCCGGTGAGGTGCGCCCGGCCGAGGTCGGTGACGTGCTGGCGGTGAACTCGCTGGCCCTGCGCTACCTCGAGCTGGTCACGCCCGCGGTCGGGGCCGGATACCTCGACGAGCGCCAGGCGGTGTTCGACGACGAGCGGTCCGCGCGGCACACGCTGCTCTCCGCCCTGCTCGACGGCACGCCGGCGCCGGCCACCGGCCTGCGCCTGCCACCGGCGTACGTGGTGCTGGCGGTGGAGATCGGCCCGCACGCCGACGAAGCCGCCGCCGGGGTCGACCCGACGGTGGCCGGCCGCCGCAAGCTGCGGCGGCTGCGCGTCGAACTGGAACGGCAGCTCCGCGGTCCGGTGCTGTCCTCGTTCACCCCGGAGGGCGGGATCGCGCTGGTGCCGGACACCGCCACCCCGGACTGGCCCCGGCTCGGCCGCGTGCTCGCCGACGCCGGTCGCGCGGCCGGAGCCGACATCACCGCGGGCGCGGCCGTCGCCGAACCGGCGGAGGTCCCCGCCGCGGCCAACCTGGCCAGGGAGGTCCTGCGGGTGGCCCGCCTCTCGGGCCGGCCACCGGGCCTGCACCGGCTCGACGACGTGCTGCTGGAGTACCAGATGTCGCGGCCGGGTGCCGCGCTCGACCGGCTCTCGGCGATGCTGGCCCCGCTGGCCGGCAACGCCGAACTGCTGCGCACCCTGGAAACCTACCTGCGCCACGGCAACCGGCGGCCGACCGCGACGGAACTGCACGTCCACCCGAACACGGTCGACTACCGGCTGCGCCGGATCGCGGAGCTGACCGGCCTCGACCCCACCCGGATCAGCGATGTCGCCTTGCTCCGGGCCGCCCTCGCCGCGCGAGCGGCCAGGTGAGATGCCAGGGGCGGGGACGGCACCCAACTCAGGCCACCACCGCGCCTTGTTCCGGGCCACCCCGACCGCGCGGGTGAGGAGATGCCTGGCACGGCGCGGACACGTCCGACTCAGTCCCGCCACCACGACCTCACCCCTTGTTCCAGGCCATCCTGACCGCGACGGCCAAGTGGACGATGCCAAGCGTGGCGCGGCCACACCCGACTCAGACCCACCACCACGACCTCGCCCCTTAGTCCAGGCCACCCTGACCACGGCGCCCAAACAGGCAAAGCCCAACGTAACGCGGACACACCCGACTCAGACCCACCACCACGACCTCGCCCCACCCCGAGGCCGTCCCGACCACGGCGCCCAAACAGGCAAAGCCAAGGGTGGTGCGCCCGACTCAGTCCGCCACCACGCCTCACCTCCGTTCTGAGCCGCCCTCGCCACGCGATCCGCTGCCCCGGGCGGCGGAGGCGCCCGCTCGCCCCAGCGTCGAGGCGCGCGGGCGGTCACCGAGGCAGATCCCGGCTCAGTTCGCCGCTTCGGCCACCGCGCGGCCGAAGGCGGCCATGCCCTTGGCGTTCGGGTGCAGCGGCGCCGCCGCGTGGACCGGGACGAGGCCTTCCAGGTAGCGCTCCGCCGGCGCGGCGCAGATGTCGTGGCCGACGGTCAACTCGGCGAAGTCGACGAACTCGGCACCCCGCGCCTCGGCGGCTTCCCTGGCCACCGCGCTGATCTTGTCCAGCACGCCCTGCAGGTAGTTCGCGTCGCGTGCCCACACCGGCTGGATCGGGTGGCAGCCGTCCGGCCGGAGGTAGGTGCCGTACCCGGTGACCACGATCTTCGCCTCCGGGGCGCGCCGGGCCACTTCGTCGAGGGCGGCGCCGAATTCGGGTGCCCAGGCATCGACGGCCTCGCCGAGGCTGTCCTCCCCACCGGCGGTGAACCGGTCCGCGCAGGACAGCCCGACCGGCTCCGGCAGCGGGTTGAGACAGCTCAACGCGGCCTGGAACAAGCCGGAATCGTTGGCACCGATGGTGATCGAGACCAGGTCGGTGTCTTCGCCCAGCGCGTCGAACTGGGGTGGCAGCACCCCGAGGCGCCGTCCCGCGAAGTCGTCGGTGGTGGCGCCCGAGCAGGTCACGTCGGTCAGGTGCGCGCCGAGCAGTTCCGCCGCGACCGCCGGGTAGTCGCGGTCCGAGCGCAGGCACAGCAGGTTGGGGTGCTGGTCCGGGATCAGCGGCCCGGCCGCCGCGGAATCGCCGAGTGCCACGTACTCCAGCGGTTCGGCGGCCTGCGCGGGCGCCGCCAGCAGGACCAGCACCGCCGCCAGTCCCGTCCCGATCTGCCTGCCCACTGCCATCCCGACCTCCGAAACGCCGTTGCCTGGACAACATCCTGCGGGCCCGGCGGCGTCGCGGCGCTGGGAACTTGCCCAGAGTCCTCGGATGGGCTTTGTGATCGGTCACAAATCGGCGAGTCCACGCAGCAGTGGCAGGAAGATGTCGTCGACGATCTCGTCGATCCGCTCCCCGGTCAGCTGCCTGCCGTAGAGCACGGCGTCGGCGCGGATCAGGTCCAGCGGCACGGTGAGCACCCGCGCGCTCAGCCGCGGCTCGGCGAGTTCACCCCGGTCGACCGCGCGCCGGATCAGCGCTTCGACGGCCACGCCCGGCCCCGCCTTCGCGAGTTGCTTGCGCAGCAGGGCGAACACCTCGGGATCGCGGAAGGTCTCGGTGGCCAGCCCGGACAGCAGGTCCGGCGAGCAGTCCTCGAACCGGCGCAGGGACCGCCCCAGCAGTTCCTTCAGGTCACCGGAAAGGGTGCCGGTGTCCGGCAGTTCGACCGTGGCGGGCAGCCGGTGCCGCCAGGCCGCCAGCACCAGTTCGGCGCGGCCCGCCCACCGCCGGTAGAGCACGGCCTTGCTGGTCCCCGCCCTGGCGGCCACCGCCTCCATGGTGAGCTTGGCGTAGCCGACCTCCAGCAGTTCCGCCCACACGGCCTCGAAGATCGCCTGCTCCAGGTGTTCTCCCCGGCGGCGCGACCTCGCCTCTGCCACGATGCCCCTTTTATCCCGTTGCGTTGCTGGGGGGAGACTGTAGCCTGGCGCCGTAAGATACGGAACGTTTCTTCCTGGGGGTCCGGGTGCTGAGTCGTCTACTGCGGGGCCACCTGCGGCCGTACCGGCGTGAGCTGACCGGGGTGGTGCTGCTGCAACTGGTCGGCACGATGGGCTCGCTGTACCTGCCCAGCCTGAACGCCGACATCATCGACCGGGGCGTGGTCACCGGCGACACCGGGTACATCCTGCGCACCGGCGGCTGGATGCTGGCGGTCACGCTGCTGCAGATCCTCTGCTCGACCGCCGCGGTCTACCTCGGCGCCCGGGTGGCGATGAGCTTCGGGCGCGACCTGCGCGCGTCGATCTTCCAGCGGGCGGGCCGGTTCTCCGCCAGGGAGGTCGCCGGGTTCGGCGCGGCCTCGCTGATCACCCGCAACACCAACGACGTGCAGCAGGTGCAGATGCTGGTGGTGGTGGGCTGCACGATGCTGG
This sequence comes from Amycolatopsis sp. NPDC045836, assembly GCF_056431745.1. NCBI lineage: Bacteria > Bacillati > Actinomycetota > Actinomycetes > Pseudonocardiales > Pseudonocardiaceae > Amycolatopsis > Amycolatopsis sp. NPDC045836. Next base: position 20,100 of record NZ_JBWKKF010000027.1, read on the forward strand.
TCACCGCGCCGATCATGTCCGTCGGCGGCATCGTGCTGGCGGTGCGCGAGGACGCCGGGCTGTCGTGGCTGATGCTCGTCGCGGTGCCGGTGCTGCTGATCGCGATGGGGCTGATCATCGTCCGCATGGTGCCGCGGTTCCGCACCATGCAGGACCGCATCGACACGGTGAACCGGGTGCTGCGCGAGCAGCTGTCCGGCATCCGGGTGGTCCGCGCGTTCGTGCGCGAGCCGGTGGAGACCCGCCGGTTCGCCGAGGCGAACACCTCGCTGACCGAGACGGCGCTGGCGGTGGGCCGGTTGCAGGCGCTGCTGTTCCCGATCGTGATGCTGGTGCTCAACGCCTCCAGCGTGGCGGTGGTCTGGTTCGGCGCGAGCCGCGTGGCCGGCGGGCAGTTGCAGGTCGGCGCCATGGTCGCCTTCCTCAGCTACCTGATGCTGATCCTGACCTCGGTGATGATGGTGACCTTCATCGCGACGATGATGCCGCGCGCGTCGGTCTGCGCCGAGCGGATCGTCGAGGTGCTGGAGACCGATTCCTCGGTGCTGCCGCCGGAGGACCCGGTGCGGGAAGCGGGCCGGCGCGGCGAAGTGGAGTTGCGCGACGTCGAACTGCGTTACCCAGGCGCCGCCGATCCGGTGCTGCGCGGGGTTTCCTTCCGCGCCGAGGCGGGGCGGACCACCGCCGTCGTCGGCAGCACGGGGGCCGGGAAGACCACGCTGGTGTCGCTGATCCCGCGCCTGCTCGACGTCACCGGCGGCGCCCTGCTGGTGGGCGGCGTCGACGTGCGGCAGCTCGATCCCGAGGTGCTCCGCAGCCGGATCGGCCTGGTGCCCCAGCGGCCCTACCTGTTCACCGGGACCGTCGCCACCAACCTGCGTTACGGCAATCCCGAAGCCACCGACGAAGAACTGTGGGAAGCGCTGGAAATCGCGCAGGCACGCGATTTCGTCGAAGCGATGAACGGCGGGCTCGACGCGCCGATCGCCCAGGGCGGCACGAACGTCTCCGGCGGCCAGCGGCAACGGCTTTCCATCGCCCGCGCACTGGTGCGGAAACCGGAGATCTACCTGTTCGACGATTCGTTCTCCGCGCTCGACCTGGCCACCGACGCGGCGCTGCGCACGGCCCTGCGCCCGCACACCGCCGACGCCGCGGTCATCGTGGTGGCCCAGCGGGTGTCCACCGTGCTCGACGCCGAGCAGATCGTCGTGCTGGAGAACGGTTCCGTGGTCGGCCGCGGCACGCACGCCGAACTGCTGGAGAACTGCCCCACCTATCTCGAGATCGTCCAGTCCCAGCTGACCCCGGAGCCCGCGGCATGAGCGCCCCCACCACGAACCGCCCACCGCAGCCGCAGGGCTCGATGTTCGGCCGCGGGCCCGCCATCGGCCTGCCCGCGGCCAAGGCGGAGAACTTCACCGCTTCGGCCAAGCGCCTGCTCGGCCGGTTGCGCGGGGAACGCTCGCTGCTGCTGGTGATCGTCTCGTTCGGGGTCGCCGGCGTCGCGCTTTCCGTGGCCGGGCCGAAGGTGCTCGGGCACGCCACCGACGTGGTCATCGAAGGCGTGCAGCGCGGGGCGCTGGACTTCACCAGGCTCGGCGTGGTGCTCGCCTGGGTGCTGGGCCTGTACCTGGCGTCGTCGGTGTTCTCCTGGGCGCAGGGCCGGATGCTGAACAACGTGGTGCAGCGCTTCGTGTTCCGGTTGCGCTCCGACGTCGAGGACAAACTGCACCGGCTGCCGCTGCGCTACTACGACCGGCAGCCGCGCGGTGAGCTGCTCAGCCGCGTCACCAACGACATCGACAACGTCTCGCAGACCCTGCAGCAGACGCTGAGCCAGCTGCTGTCCGCGGTGCTGACCGTCGTCGGCGTGCTGGTGATGATGCTGGTGATCTCGCCGCTGCTGGCGCTGATCGCGCTGCTGGCCGTGCCGGCGTCCCTGGTCATCACCCGGCTGATCGGCAAGCGGTCGCAGAAGCTGTTCGTGGCGCAGTGGAAGCACACCGGTTCGCTGAACGCGCAGATCGAGGAGGCGTTCTCCGGGCACGAGCTGGTCACCGCCTTCGGCCGCCGCGCCGAGGTGGAGCGGGAGTTCCGCGAGCGCAACGACAAGCTGTTCGGCGCCAGCCTCGGCGCGCAGTTCGTTTCCGGCATCATCATGCCCTCGATGATGTTCCTGTCGAACCTGAGCTACCTGGCGCTCGCGGTGGTCGGCGGACTCCGGGTGACCACCGGCGCGATGACCATCGGGGACGTGCAGGCGTTCCTGCAGTACTCGCGCCAGTTCACCCAGCCGCTGACCCAGGCGGCGTCGATGGCGAACCTGCTGCAGTCCGGGGTGGCCTCGGCCGAGCGGGTGTTCGAACTGCTCGACGCCGAGGAGCAGGAACCCGATCCGGCGGAACCCGAGCGGGCGGCGCAACGCCGCGGCCGGGTGGAGTTCGAGCACGTGAGCTTCGCCTACGACCCGGAGACCCCGCTGATCGAGGACCTGTCGCTGGTCGCCGAACCGGGCCAGACGGTGGCCGTGGTCGGGCCGACCGGCGCGGGCAAGACCACGCTGGTGAACCTGATCATGCGGTTCTACGAGCTGGACGCGGGCCGGATCACCCTCGACCACACCGACATCACCCGGCTCGACCGGGCCGGGCTGCGCGGGCAGGTCGGCATGGTGCTGCAGGACACCTGGCTGTTCGGCGGCACCATCCGCGACAACATCGCCTACGGCAGGCCGGGAGCCACCGAGGAGCAGATCGAGGCGGCGGCGAAGGCCACCTTCGTCGACCGGTTCGTGCGCAGCCTGCCCGACGGCTACGACACGGTGATCGACGACGACGGCACGAACATCAGCGCCGGGGAGAAGCAGCTGCTCACCATCGCGCGGGCGTTCCTGGCCGATCCGTCGCTGCTGATCCTGGACGAGGCGACCAGTTCGGTGGACACCCGGACCGAGGCGCTGGTGCAGCACGCGATGGCGGCGCTGCGGTCCAATCGCACCAGCTTCGTCATCGCGCACCGCCTGTCCACCATCCGCGACGCCGACCTGATCCTGGTGATGGAGGCGGGCCGCATCGTCGAACAGGGCACGCACGCCGAGCTGCTCGCCGCCGAAGGCGCCTACCACCGCCTCTACGCCGCCCAGTTCCGCCAGCCTGCCACGGACTGAGCCGGTGTCCCCCACCTCCGCGGCGACTTGCTGCGGTTTTCCGCCACGAAGCCCGGGTACGGGTTCGTCGCCACCGGCGTCCCCGAGCTTGACTATCGGCGTCGTCGAGGAGCGCCGTACCTGGCGGAGCGTCCGGGAGCACACTCTCGCCGTAGCATGCGGGGCGTGTGGTGGGAGCTGCTGCTCGGGATCGCCGCCGCGCTGGTGGTGGCCTGGGCGGCGCTGGTGCTCGCGCTGGTGGTGGTCCGCCCGCGCGGGGGTCTGCTGCGGGAGGCGCTGCGCCTGCTGCCCGACGTGCTCCGGCTGGTCCGGCGGGCTCGCCGCCGATCGTGAGCTGCCGCGCGGGGTGCGGGTGCGGCTCGGGCTGCTGCTGGCCTACCTGGCTCTGCCGATCGACCTCGTGCCCGACTTCATCCCCGTGCTCGGCTACGCCGACGACGCGATCATCGTCACCGCCGTACTGCGCGGCGTGGTCCGGCGCGCCGGCCTCGACGCCGTGCGCACCCACTGGCCGGGCACCGACGACGGATTCGCCGCCCTGACCCGGCTGACCGGGTTGCACCGCGGTTAGGCCAGGTGCTTCACCGCGGCCCGAGCACCAGCAGACCGGGCAGCAACAGCAGGGGCAGCACCCCCATCACGGCGAACGTCGCGGGCAGCCCGAGCCACTGGGTGAGCAGGCCGCCCGCGGCGGCGCCGAGGGGCATGGTGCCCCAGGCCAGCAGCCGGTGCACGCTGTTCACCCGGCCCAGCAGGCGGTCCGGGGTGCTCAGCTGCCGCAGCGAGACCAGTACGACGTTGACCACCATCAGCCCGGTCCCGCCGAGCAGGAAGGCGGCGCCGATGGCGAACGGGTCCGCCGTGACCGCCGGGAAACCGAGCATCACCGCGCTGGTGGTGAATCCGAGGCCCAGCGCCCGCACCCGCCCCAGCACCCGCTCGGCCCACCCGGCGGCGAACGAGCCGAGCAGCCCGCCCGCGGCGATCGCGGTGAGCAGGAAGCCGAACGCCTGCTCGGACAGGCCCATCGCGGACTCCGGCCCGACGGCGTAGAGCACCAGCACGGCGAACACCGCCTTGCTGGCGAAGTTGAACACCCCGACCATCACCGCGATCACCCGCAGCACCCGGTGACGCAGGACGAAGCGCAGGCCCTCAGCGATGTCGGCACGCAGGGTCGCGGGCTGCCCGCGCGGCAGCCGGAACGAGCCGGGCACGAGCAGCAGCGCCCCGGCCGCAGCCACCCACAGCCCGGCCGGGGTGGCGAACGCGGTGAGCGCGCCCGCGGTCACCAGCAGACCGGCGAGCGGCGGGCCGGCGAACTCGTTCGCGGTCAGCTCGGCGGCGAAGAGCCTGCCGTTCGCCCGCGAAAGCCGGTCGCGCCCGACCAGTTGCGGCACGATCGACTGCGCGCAGGTGTCGTAGAGCGTCTCGGTCGCGCCGACGGCGAACGCCACCAGGTAGAGCACCCAGATCGAGTCGGCGCCGAACGCCAGCACCACGAGCAGGGCGGCTCGGGCGAGGTTCGCGCCGATCATCGCCCGCCGCCGGTCGAGCCGGTCGGCCAGCGCACCGGCGGGCAGCGCGAACAGCAGCCACGGCAGGGTGACGGCCAGGGTGAGCCCGGCGATCAACGCGGGCGAGCGCGTGAGGCCGACCGCGAGCAGCGGCAGCGCCACCTTGAACACGCCGTCGGCGAGGTTCGACAGCGCGGACGATAACCACAGACGCCAGAAGTCCACTGATGGAGGATCACACATCGATGGGGAAAACTCCATCGATGTAGTCTGCCGCCATGACAGAGCGGAAACGCCGTGCGGCCACCGCCCGGGAGGTCAAGGCCCTCGGGCACCCGCTGCGCCTGCGCATCCTCCGCTTGTGCAAGGAGCACGAGCTGACCAACAAGCAGCTGGCCGACCGGCTCGGCCGCGACCCCGGCACCGTGCTGCACCACGTCCGCCAGCTCACCGAGGCCGGCCTGCTGGAACCGGCGCCCGTCCGCACCGGGGTGAGCGGCGCGCTGGAGAAGCCCTACCGCTGCGCCACGCACACGTGGTGGCTGGACGGCCCGCTGGTCGACGCCGAGACCGAGGAGGCGAGGTCGGCGCCGGTGGTCGCGTTCCAGGAGGAACTGCGGGAGGCGGGGCCGGAGTCGGTGCGGTTGTACGAGCGGTTCACCCTGCACCTGTCCGACGCGGACCTCGCGGAATTGGACCGCCGCATCCTCGAAGTGCTCGACGAGTACGTCCGCACCGACGACCAGCGCGCGGGTGAACCGGTGCTCAGCGGGATCTTCCTGTTGCACTCATCGGACCGGCGCGGAGCGCTCAGTTGAGGGTGGCGGTGGGAGGGCTCAGTGGCCCGCGGCCTCCATCGCCATCAGGAACACCGTGAAGAACAGCTGACCGGCGGCGATCGAGGCGCCGGCCACCGCGGTCCAGTCGAGCCGGTACTCGCGGTCGGTGAGCATGGACGCGCTCGCGCAGGCGATCGCGGCACCGGCCACCACCGGGCCCAGCGGCAGGAACCAGCACAACACGGCCAGCAGCAGGGAGATCGGGCCGAGCCAGGCGCGCCGCCCAGGACGGTCCCGCACCGGCAGCGTTCGCAGGGAAGTCACTGCTCCCCAAGCTACCCGGTTCTGCGGTGGCGGGTGGTTCCCCGATGCGGTGGAACCGACCGCCGCGGACGAACTCCCGGCGATCCAGGCGCTCCGCTCGTCGTGCGAGCGCGTGGCCGGCACGGCCACCTCGAACTGTGGCTGCCGGTTCAGGCGGCGTAGGCCCGCAGGAAGGTGTCGACCGCCGCGTCGGCCACGGCCCGCACCTCGGCGGCGGGCACCTTGCGCGTGCCCAGGCGCGAGCGGGTTTCCAGCGGCCCGGTCAGCAGGGCCAGGAACTGCTCCGAAGCCGTCGCCGGGTCGCACGGGCGCAGGTGGCCCGAGAGCGAGAGCCGCGCCAGCCGGTCGGCCAGCGCTTCGCCGACCTTGTCCGCGGTCCGGCCCTGCACCAGCTCGATCAGCTCGGGGAAGCGGCCCACCTGGCCGTGGACCAGCCGCCGCAGGGAGCGCGAACGCTCGTCGTCGCCCACCTGGACCAGCCGGTGCGCCACGTCCGCCAGTGCCGCACGCGGGTCCTTCCCCGGCTCGCGCAGCCGCTCCACCACATCGAGCTGGGCGGCCAGCACCGCGTCGGCAGCCGATTCGACGGCGTGGCGGAACAGGTTTTCCTTGTCGCTGAGGTGGTTGTAGACGGTCGGCTTGGCGACGCCCGCTTCCTCGGCGATCTCCTGCACGCACGCCTCGGCGTAACCACGGCGCGCGAACACGGCGAACGCGGCGGTCAGGATGGACTGCCGCTTGTCGATCCGCCCGCGGGAGGCAACTGTCACCCCCGCAGCATAGGTGAGTTCGGGGTGGTGCCGGGGAAAGCCCGGTCTCACGGGCGCTGTGAACGGTGCAGCCTCCGGTCCCGGTGCGCGGCCATCCGGATCGGGGCGTTCGCCACGCCGTACCCGCGGTAGCCGCCGATGCGCTGCACCACTTCGAAGAACACGCGCTCCCCCGCCAGTTCGGTGTAGAAGTGCAGGAACTCGCCGTGCTCGTCGCGGTCGTGCAACACGGACCCGGCACGCAGGCCGGCCAGCAGGTCCGCGGGCAGGTCCAGCCGGGCTTCGAGGTCGTCGTAGTAGTTGGGCGGCACGTCCAGCAGTGGTGCGCCGAGCGCACGCATCGCCTTCGCACTGGCGATCGCGTCGCCGGTGGTGAAGGCGATGTGCTGCGGTTCGCGCACGGCGGGCGCCCATTCGCCGCGGCGCACCAGCGCGGTGTCCAGGGTCAGCCGCACCCCCTGGTGCGCGGCGGCGCGGCTGCGCACCAGGCCGAACGGCGCGGCGAACTCCACCACCGGCTCCAGCCGCAGCCCCAGCACCGCCCGGTAGAACAACGCCGCTTCCTCGAACTGGTCGAACGGCTGCGTCAGCGCCACGTGGTCGATACCGGTGATGCCCGCGCCCGCACCGGGCTCGCCGTCCAGGTCGAAATCAGCGAGCCAGTCTTCGCTGCCGCAGAAGAACAGTTCGGTGGAGTCGGGGGCGGCGACCGCCGCCCGGCCGCGGGACAACGGCTGCGCGAGGAAGGCCGCGGCCCGCCGGGCCGAGGCCGCCGGGTCCTCGCTCTCGACGGCGATCGCGGTGCGCTCGCCGGTTTCGTTGACCAGCACCCGAGCCCCGCCCTGCGCCCACAACCGCACCGGTTTGGTCCGGTGCTGCCCCACGCTGGTGAACCCGAGCCCGGCGAGCACCTTCTCCACGTCCTCACCGGAACCGGAGGACGCGGCGAGTTCGGCGAAGGCGTGCCCGTGCAGCGCGGGGGCCGCCGGCAGGTCCGCCAGGCCGACCGACTCCCGCAGCGCCAGCAGCGACCGCATCGCGTCGACCGCGGTGAGCCGCGGATCGGCCTGCCGGAAGACGTCGTTGAACACCTCCAGCGACAGCGGCCCGCGGTAGCCGGTGGCCAGCACGTGCCCGGTGAACGCGGTCAGGTCGAACTCGCCCTGGCCGGGGAACAGCCGGTGGTGCCTGCTCCACTGCAGCACGTCCATCGCCAGCCGGGGTGCGTCGGCGAGCTGCACGAAGAAGATCTTCTCGCCGGGGATGGTCCGGATCGCGGCGGGGTCACCACCCACCGAGAGGATGTGGAAGCTGTCCAGGCAGAGCCCGAGCGCGGGGTGCGCGGCCCGGCGCACGAGCTGCCAGGAGTGCCGGTAGGTGCGGACGAACCGGCCCCAGGCCAGCGCCTCGTAGGCGACCCGCATCCCGCGCTTCCCCGCCAGTTCGGCGAGCGCGTGCAACTGCTCGGCGGCGAGTTCGTCGTCGTCGACCGCGTCGGGGGAAACCGACGAGCAGGCCAGGATCGTGCCCGTGCCCAGTTCGGCCATCAGGTCCAGCTTGCGGCCCGCCCGCCGCAGGTTCGCCCGGAACCGCTCCGGCGGCACCGCTTCGAAGTCGCGGAACGGCTGGTAGAGGTCGATCGACAGGCCCAGGTCGGCGCAGTGGCGCCGGATCGCGGCCGGGGACAGCCGCGAGGCGAGCAGGTCGTTCTCGAAGATCTCCACCCCGTCGAAGCCCGCCGCCGAAGCGGCCGCGAGCTTGTCCTCCAGCGTGCCGGACAGGCAGACGGTGGCGATGGCGGTGCGCCGGTCAGCCACGGGCCCCCACCCCCTCGGCCGCGGCGAGTTCACCGAAGTGCCGCAGCATCCGCTCGGCGTCCGGTTCGACGCCGGTGAACAACCGGAACGAGTCGGCGGCCTGCAGCACGACCATGCCCCCGCCGTGCAGCACCCGGCACCCGAGTGCCGCGGCCCGGCCCAGCAGCTCGGTCTCCAGCGGCCGGTACACGATGTCGGCCACCCACAGCTCCGGCCGCAGCAGCGAGGCCGGGACCGGGCTGCCGGGGTGCTTCGCCATGCCGGTCGGGGTCGCGTGCACCAGCCCGTCGGCGAAGCGGAGCACATCGAGACCACCCACCACCGCCCGGCCGTCGCCGAACCGGCGGCACAGCGCGGAAACCAGCACCTCGGCCCGTTCCGCGTCGACGTCGTGGACGTGCAGCGTGCCGGTGCCCAGCGACAGCAGCGCGTGCCCGACCGCCGTGCCCGCCCCGCCGGCGCCCAGCAGCAGCACCGTGTCCATGGCGGCGTCGGGCAGGCCGCGGCTGAGGCTGACGGCGAAGCCGGTGCTGTCGGTGTTGTGCCCGATCGCGCGCCCGCCGTCGAACACCACGGTGTTCACCGCGCCCAGCGCGGCGGCCTCCGGGGACAGCTCGTCGAGCCGGCCGAGCACCTGCTGCTTGGCCGGGTGTGTCACGTTCACCCCGTCGAACCCGGCCAGCCGCGCGGCTTCGAGCACCTGCGTGGCCGGGCGGCCCAGCCGGTCGAGGTCCAGGCGGCGGTAGAGGTAACGCAGGCCGAGTTCGGCCGCCTCCCGCTCGTGCAGGGCGGGGCTGAGCGACGGGCCGATGCCCGAGCCGATCAGCCCGATCAGGTAGCTGGTCACCGCGCACCCTTCGGCAGTTAATGTACTAACTGGTGAGTTCACTCTAGCGCGCCCCGGTGGCCACGGGAAGGGCTGGGCTAGAGTTGGGGTTTCCGCGAACGAATCCGGAGGGACCGTGGCCGCACCGTCGTCCGACGTCGAGCGGCAGCGGGACAAGGAACGCACCCGCGCCGACATCCTCGCGGTGGCCACCAGCGAGTTCGCCGACAAGGGCTACACCGGGGCCAGGGTGGACGAGATCGCCGCCAGGACCAGCACCACCAAGCGGATGATCTACTACTACTTCGGCGGCAAGGAACAGCTCTACATCGCCGTGCTCGAACGGGCGTACTCGGCGATCCGCGCCCTGGAGCAGCAGCTGGACGTCGACCACCTCGAACCCGAGGACGCCATCCGCCAGCTCGCCGAGCTGACCTTCGACCACCACGAGGCCCACCCGGACTTCATCCGGCTGGTCAGCATCGAGAACATCCACCGCGCCGAGCACATCGCCCGGTCCGAGGTGCTGTCCGGCCTGGCCAATCCCGCGCTCGACGTGCTCACCCGCATCCTCGACCGAGGCCGCGCGGCCGGCCGGTTCCGCGCCGACGCCGACGCGCTCGACATCCACATGGTGATCAGCTCGTTCTGCGTGTTCCGGCTGGCCAACCGGCACACCTTCGCCGCGATCTTCGGGCGCGACCTGCTCGACCCCCGGCGCCGGGACCAGCAGCGCCGGATGCTCGGCGACCTGGTGATCGACTACCTCACCGCCTGACCCGCCCGGCGGAAAACGATCCTTGACATCGGACGGCCGCTTGTCCAGCCTGTGTTAACTAACTAGGTGGTACATAGTTGACCTCGCCTCCCCGCTGTGCCTGAGCAACGGAGCACGGACTTCAGGAGCCCCGGTGACCCCAGAGACCCACGCCACGGGCACGCCGCGCAAAGCCGCGGTGGCCGCCTGGATCGGCAGCGCGCTCGAGTACTACGACTTCTTCAGCTACGGCACCGCCGCCGCGCTGGTGTTCAACAAGATCTTCTTCCCCGCCTCCTCCCCCGCCACCGGCACGCTGCTCGCGCTGGCCACCTTCGGCGTCGGGTACCTCGCCCGGCCGCTCGGGGCGGTGGTGCTCGGCCACGTCGGCGACCGGTTCGGCCGCAAGAAGGTGCTGGTCTTCACGCTGCTGCTGATGGGCGTGGCCACCTTCGCCGTGGGCTGCCTGCCGACCCACGGCGACGTCGGGGTGCTCGCCCCGGTCCTGCTGGTGGTGCTGCGGCTGCTGCAGGGGCTGTCCGCGGCCGGTGAGCAGGCCAGCGCCAACTCGATGTCGCTGGAACACGCCCCGGCGCACCGGCGCGCGTACTACACCAGCTTCACCCTCAGCGGTACCCAGGCCGGGCAGATCCTGGCCACCGCGGTGTTCCTGCCCATCGCCGCGATGCCGGAGGAGCAGCTGCTGTCCTGGGGCTGGCGCCTGCCGTTCTGGGCCAGCGCGCTGGTCGTGGTGGTCGGTTACGTGGTGCGGCGCAAGCTCGACGAGACTCCGGTGTTCGAGCGCGCCGAGGTGGCGAAGCTGCCGGTGGCGGTGCTGTTCCGCGACCACTGGGCGGACGTGCTGCGGGTGGTCGTCGCGGCCACCATCGCTTCGGTCAGCACGATCTTCACCGTCTACGCGCTCAGCTACGCGGTGAACACCGTCGGCCTGGCCCGCACGCCGATGCTGTGGGTGGGCGTGCTGGCCAACGCGCTGGCGCTGGCGGCCATCCCGGCGCTGGCCGCGCTGGCCGACCGGATCGGCCGCAAGCCGGTGTTCATCGGCGGCTGCCTCGGCTGCGGGCTGCTGATCTTCCCGTACCTGTGGTCGATCTCCGCCGGGCAGTCCTGGCTGGTCTTCGGTTTCGGGCTGCTGCTGTTCGGCGTGGTCTACAGCGCGGTCAACGGGGTGTGGCCGAGCTTCTACGGCGAGATGTTCAGCGCGCGGGTGCGGTTGTCCGGCATGGCGATCGGCACCCAGATCGGCTTCGCCGTGGCCGGGTTCGCGCCGAGCGCGGTCGCCGCCATCGGCTCCGGTAAGGAGGACTGGCTGGGCGTGGCGATCTTCACCGCGGCGGTCTGCCTGGTCGCCGCCGCCGCGGCGGCCACCGCCCGCGAAAAGCACCGCGTGCCCACGGAACAACTGGGGGTGAACGAAAGGGGCGGGCCGGCCGTAGGTACGGGAAACACAGGCGAGCCAGTTTCCCCGGCCCCGGACGACAGGTTGCCCGATGTCAGCACACCACCTGCGCAGCACGACCCTCGGCCCCAGGCCCCTCGGCGATGACACCCGGCACACCATCGCCTTCTACCAGCACTGGGTGCCCGACCGCACGGTGCTCGAACTGGGCGCGAACCCGGACGGCCCGGCCACGGCGCTGGCCTCGGCGGGGTTCACCGTGGTGGTCGCCGACGACTCCCCCACCGCGATCGAGCACGCGGCGCGCCGGCCCGGCGCGGAATCGGTCTACTTCGTGCACGCCGACCTGCGGCGCGAATGCCTCGACGACGTCTTCGGCGCGGTGCTGGTCGAGCCGTCGGCGCTGGCGCGGCTCCACACCCTGCGTGCCCAGATCGAACTGCTGATGGCCGCCGCCGACCACATCGTCGACGACGGTGTGGTGATCGTGGAGACGCCGTCGCTGCCGGTGCAGTTCGGGCCCCACCACCGGACCGCCGAGTTCCCGCCGCTGGCGGAACTGGACATCATGGCGGGCACCGCGGACCTGCGCCTGCTGCACCGGACCGGCGGCTTCGGCGGCAGCCGCACCCGGTCGGTCTACGCCCTCGGACTGTGACCTGGGTCACCAGCGGGAGCCGCAGCCGGTGAGCGTCCGTCCACCTGGTGTCGAACTGGGGGGGACGGACGCATGCGCAAGGCTGTTTCCGGGGTGCTCGCCGCGCTGTTGCTCACCGGCTGCCAACCGGCACCGGCCGTGGACGAGAGCGAGCCCGCGCCGGTGCCGCTGCCGGCCGGGCTCGACCTCGGCCGGGCCAACCGGGCGGCACCGCTGCCGGGCCTGCCCGACTGGAGCCGGGCCGGTTACCGCGACGGCGAGGACCTGCCGGGGGAAGCGGCCTACAACCCCGATCCGGCCTGCCGCATCACCCCGGGTGAACTGGCCAGCCAGTTCGGCGTGCGACCGGACGACGGTGAGGACGACTCGGCGGGCATCCAGGCGGCGATCGACCGGATCCGCACCGACTGCACGCCGTCCGCGGGCTTCGACAAGCTTTCGCTGCTCATCTTCCCGGCTGGCACGCTCGAGGTGAGCAAACAGCTGTGGGCCGACGCCTCGTACCTGACCCTGCGGGGCGCCGGGCACCGCACGCGGCTGGTGTTCCGCCCCGACGAGCACACCCGCTACGACACGCTCACCGCGGACGGTTCGGCCTGGGACCCCGACGCGATGCGGTGCGGTGACGCGAAGGGCGGCTGGCTGTGGCCGGGCCGGGGCCTGTTCCGCGTGCAGTCGCAGGCGGTCGAAGAGTCCTATCGGGATAGTTGCCGGGAGGAGAACCGGCTGGACCTGGTCAAGGGCACGGTGAACGTGCACTGGAAGGCCGGGGTGAAGCTGGTCGCCAAGCCGGGCGGCGCCGGGATCGCCGCGCACGCCGGGGACACCGAGGTGCACCTGGCGAAGAAGGCGAAGGGCTTCCGGGCCGGCGGCCTGGTGAACATCCGGGCCGCGAACACCACGCGCATGTACGAGGAGCAACAGGCGCTGCCGACCGAGCACGCGCTGCAGAACCTGCACCTGCGCCAGCGGATGTTCCGGATCACCGCGGTCGGCGAAAGGTCGATCACCCTGGATCGGCCGCTGGACTTCGACGTGCCGGTCAGCTCCACCTCCGACGGCTCCGCGCCGATCGACGGCGACGAGTACGACAGCAAGGCCGCCCCGGTGGTCGATCCGGTGGTCGGCGTGGGTTTCGAGAGCTTCGCCGCCACGCAGGAGGTGCCGGGGCTGACCCCCGGCCGGGTGCGGCACGACTACGGCAACTTCGCCCCCGGCTCGGCGATGCACGGCATCGTGTTCAAGTGGGCCGCCGACAGCTGGGTGCGCGGCGTGCGGATCGAGATGGCCGGTTCGCACCCCGTCGTCACCGAGGAGGCCAAGAACCTGCAGATCGTCGGCAACCAGTTCGAGGGCGCGTGGAACAAGGGCAGGGGCGGCAACGGTTACCTGCGCGGCAGCCGGGTGTGGGACAGCGTGTACGCGAACAACACCACACGCGGGCTGCGGCACTTCACCTTCCAGTGGTCGGCCGCCGGGAACGTGGTCATCGGCAACGACTTCGACAGCGACCTCAACCTGCACGGCGGCTGGGAACGGCACAACCTGTTCGAGCACAACACCGTCCGGGTGCCCGCCGGGCACGGGCCGGGGAACTGCACCACGCACTGCGGTGACGAGGGCGGTGGTGACGAGCGCGGCACCTGGTACCCGATCTGGTGGGGCGCGGGCAAGAAGGCGGTCAAGTGGTCGGGGTCCACCGGCCCGCAGAACGTCTTCTTCCGCAACACCATGGCGAAGCAGTCCGCTCCGGACGGCCCGTTCGACGCCTACGCGCCCTACGGCACCGACCAGCGGACCGTGTTCCAGTTCGGCTGGCACGCCGGGCGGTGGCAGCACCTCGGCCGCGACGGCACGCCGATCGCGGACTGGGCGGGCCACGAGACCGCGGACTTCGCCGGGCACGGCGTGGACACCGGCCTGGTCCACGACGGCCCGTCGCTGTTCCTGCGTGACTTCCGCTGACCGGGCGGATCAGGACGCGGGTGCCTGGACCACGCCCCCGCTCAGATCCTGGCGGCTGGTTTCCTTGAGCGCCAGCACGCACACCACGGTGAGCACGCAGAACGCCGCGATGATCCACGAGATCACCGCCGTGCCCGGACCGCGGCGCAGTTCGGCGAACAGCAGCGGCGCGAACCCGGCACCGAGCCCGGCGAGCTGGTAACCCAGCGACGCCCCGGTGTAGCGGTTCTCGGTGCTGAACAACTCGGTGTACAACGCGGCCAGCGGCCCGTACATCATCGGGTGGATCACCCCCTGGCCGAGCACCAGCGCGAGCACCAGCAGCGCCCCGCTGTCCGCCGCCACCAGCGGGAACAGCAGGAAGCCGTAGACCGCCATGGCCAGCGCACCGGCCACCACGACCGGCCGCCTGCCGAATCGGTCCGAGGCCGCCGACCAGGCCAGGATGCCCACCACCGCGCAGGCCGACGACAGGGTCAGCGCGTTGAGCACGCTCTGCCGCGCGTGCCCCTCCTGCACGCCGTAGGCCACCACGAAGGTGGTCAGCGTGGACTGCGCGACGAACGCGGAAAGGCCGACGCCCACGCCGAGGGCGAGCACCCGCGGGTGCCTGCGGAACACGTCGAGCACCGGGACCCGCTTGCGGCCGGTGTCGCGCACCGCCTGGAACACCGGGGTCTCCTCGACCTTCAGCCGGACGAACAGGCCGACCGCGAGCAACGCGATGCTGAGCAGGAACGGGATCCGCCAGCCCCAGGCCAGGAACGCCTCCTGGCCGACGAGGGCACCGGTGCCGCTGAGCGCGGCGGTGGAGAGCACCATGCCGCACGGCGCGCCGGCGTTGGTGAACCCGGCCCACAGCCCGCGCCTGGTGCGGGCGTGCTCGGCCGACATCAGCACCGCCCCGCCCCATTCACCGCCGACCGAGATGCCCTGGACCACCCGCAGCAGCACCAGCCCGATCGGGGCGAGCGCGCCGGCCTGGGCGTAGGTGGGCAGCAGCCCGATCAGGAAGCTCGCCACGCCCATCACGGTCATCGTCAGCAGCAGCATCCGCTTGCGGCCGAGCAGGTCACCGAAGTGGCCGAACAGCACCCCGCCCAGCGGGCGCGCGAGGTAACCGGTGGCGAAGGTGCCGAGGCTGGCGATGGTGGCCGCGAACGGGTCCAGCGAGGAGAAGAAGACCTTGTCGAACACCACCGCCGACGCCGTGGCGTAGAGCAGGAAGTCGTAGTACTCGATCAGGCTGCCGAGAAAGCTCGACGCGACCGCGCGCCGGAGCTGAACGGGGTCGTGCGGCACGGACATGGCGGAACTCCCTCGTCGTCGGGGGTGCTACCTCTGGCCACCTCGGTCGTCGGCGAGGCCGAGCAGCTTCGCCGCGTTGTGCTTGAGGATCCGCGGGCGGACCTCGTCCTTGATCTCCAGCTTCGCGAAGTCGGCGAGCCACCGGTCCGGCGTGATCACCGGGTAGTCGGAGCCGAAGAGCACCTTGTCCTTGAGCAGCGAGTTGGCGTAGCGCACCAGCTGCGGCGGGAAGTACTTCGGCGACCAGCCGGACAGGTCGATGTAGACGTACGGCTTGTGCGTCGCCACCGCGAGCGCTTCGTCCTGCCACGGGAACGACGGGTGCGCGAGGATGATCCGCAGCTCCGGGAAGTCCACGGCCACGTCGTCGACCAGCATCGGGTTCGAGTACTTGAGCCGGATGCCGCCGCCACCGGGCACACCGGCGCCGATGCCGGTCTGCCCGGTGTGGAACAACGCGGGCACGCCCAGTTCCTCGATCGCCTCGTACAGCGGGTAGGCCATCGGGTCGTCGGGGGCGAAGCCCTGGATGCTCGGGTGGAACTTGAAGCCGCGCACGCCGTGCTGTTCGACCAGCCGCCGGGCCTCCCGCACCCCCGCGCGGCCCTTCCACGGATCGACGCTGGCGAACGGGATCAGCACGTCGGCGTGCTCGGCGCAGCTCGCCGCGACCTCCTCGTTGGCGATCCGGGGGTGGCCGGTGGCGTGCTCGGCGTCCACGGTGAACACCACCGCGGCCATCCGGCGTTCGCGGTAGTAGGCGGCCATCTCGGCGATGGTGGGCTGGCGGTGGCCGTGCGCCCCGAAGTAGTCGGCGGAGGCACCGAGCAGTTCGGGGCTCAGCGACGGGTGGCCGTCCGCCGAGACCTCGGCGTGCGTGTGCACGTCGATGGCGACGAGTTCGGCGGGGTTCACCATGGGCCTCCTGCGGATCGCGGTCCAACATAGGGCGTACTCGTGACGAGCGTCAAGATTGTGCCCAACATTCGGCGGGCGGTTACCCTGGCGCCGTGCCCGCCAGTGACGAATCCCCGCTCAGCTACTCGGCGCGCCCGCAGTCGCTGATGCTCAGCTTCCTGGGGCTGCACGTGATGGGCCGGGACACCGCGGTCTACTCCGGCAGCGTGATCGCCGTGTTCGAGCGGGTGGGGATCTCGGAGGAGGCGGTCCGCTCCACGCTGACCCGGATGGTCAAGCGCGGCCTGCTCACCCGGCACCGGCGGGGGCGGCGGGTCTACTTCGGACTCACCAGCCGCGCGGCCGGGGTGCTCGAGGACGGCAGCAGGCGGATCTGGCAGACCGGCGCGGTCAACCGCGACTGGGACGGCAACTGGACGCTGGTCGGCTTCTCGCTGCCCGACACCCGGCGCAGCGATCGGCACGACCTGCGCTCGCAGCTGGTGTGGGCGGGTTTCGGCCCGCTGCAGAACGGCCTGTGGATCGCGCCGGGGGTCAAGGACGCGGCCGCCATCGCCGAGGAACTGGACCTGGGCGAGCACGTCAACGTGTTCACCGCCCAGCACGCGAAGCCCACCGAATCGGCGGACCTGGTGCACCGCGCCTTCGACGTGGAAGCGATCGCGACGCGCTACCACGCCTTCCTCAGCCGCTGGGGCGCCCCCGAGCCGCTGCCCGCCCTGCCCGACGACCTGGCACGGCAACTGGTGCTGCACACCGACTGGCTGCAACTGGTGCGGCAGGACCCCCACCTGCCCGCCGAGCACCTGGCCGCGGACTGGCCTGCCATCCGCGCCGAACAGCTGTTCCACCGGCTGGCCACCCGCTACCGCGAGACCGCGGACACCCTGGCCGCGGAGGTGCTCGACGAGATCCCGCTCACCGGGGAGGGGGCCGGGTAGTGCTTCGCCGGGTTGGCGTGCGGTGCAGGTGGTCCTGCTCTGGTGACCCCGGATGAGCTTTCGGCGTTCGGAGAACGCGTCGCCGGCTGCGCCCGCCGATGCCGCGGCGGTCCACAAGCGCACCCTGTCGGCGCTGTTCGGAGCGGACCCGGTGCCCGCGAAATTCCTCGGGTCGAGCACGAGTGAGGGCGATCTGGCTGGGTAACCACCCCGATACCGGAACGGTGGAGGTGCTTTGCCCCCAGGTGCACCGGACCGCCGTTCCCGCGCGAGGTGGCTCGTCGAGCGCGCGCCGTGCCGGGCGACGCGCTCGGCGAGCCACCCCAAGAACGAAGGGCCGAAGGCACCCTGCCCGCAGATCACTGCGGAGCAGGGCTCCCCGCCGCTTCGGCGGCCCGGCCGCCTGCCTTCCGGCACCCAGCAGCGTCAGCAGAAGATCGCCAGCGAATACGGCCGGTCGTGGTCCACGTGGAGCGGCGATGCCCCCGAGGGGGTGGCGGTGCGGACGAACAGGGTGTTCGCACCCACCGCGCCCACCACGATCGACGCGCTGCCCGGGCCGGGATCGTTGCCGCCGTTGGTGTTGACCGCTCCGGTCAGCGCGCAGTTGGTGATGCTGGTGCTGGTGGTGAGGTTGTAGCGGCCGCTGCCGAACTTGCTGACCCCGGTCACCCCGGCGCCGGCGAGCAACTGCCCGTTCGCGCTGACCTTGACCCACACCGACGCGGACATCGCACCGGGCGCGCTCCCGGCGCCCGTGTCCGCCGACGCGGCGATGCCCGCGCCGCCGGCCCCCAGCACGACGGCCGCCGCCGAGGTCATGGCCAGACGCTTCGCTCGTGACGTGTTCATCGGTTCCTCCCCGTGTTCCTGCCGAGCTGCCAGGGTGTGCGACGAGGGCGGCTCAAGGGAAGGCTTCGGTCCGCTCAACGGGACGCCGGGAATACTCCTGGGGTCGCAGCCGGGCTCCAGCCGCGTCGCGGGAGGGCACCCACCGCCGCGGTGGGTGGACCGCTCCTAGACCGGCGGCAGGCCGATGATGGTGCGGTCGCCGGTTTCCCAGACCGGGGTCATCGTCACCGCGGTGATCCGCCATCCCCGCACCAGGCGGTAGCGGTACCGGCCCCCGAGTGTCCACAAGCGACTCCCCAGCCGGTGCACGGCCTGGAATTCCGCGGTCACCTCGGCTTCGCCGCCGCGGGTGCGGGCCAGCTGGTTCCCCAGCAGGTGCTGGGTGGCGTCCAGGTGGCCGAGGCCGGTCCGCCAGCTCTCCACCAGGTCGTCCGCCGCGACCGGGCCGGCCGGGACACCGGTCAGCGCGCTGTAGTCGAGCCACACCTCGTCGGCGAACACCCGTCGCAGGCCGGCCCAGTCCCGCAGGTCGAACCGCACCGCCATCTGGGTGGTGACCTCCACCGGGTCACCACCGGCGCTCGCGTCGGCCCGCAGCGGCACGGTGGCCGCCACGCCCGCGACTCCCGCCACCAGGGCGGCTCGCCGCTTCATCACGCCGACCAGCGGGTGCTGGCCCCGGCGGTCACGTCGAGCACCGTGCCCGAGACGTACCGCGCCCGCGGCGAAGCGAGGAAGGCGATCGCCTCGGCCACGTCCCCGGGTTCGATCAGCCCGACCGGCTGGGTGTGGTAGGCCCGCAACGCCTTCTCCAGGTCCTCCGGCCCGGTGCCGCCTGCCCATTCGTAGGTCGCGTCGTTGAGCACCATCGGCGTGCGCACCCCGGTCGGCGCCACCCCGCTGACCCGCACCCCGGCCGGGCCGACCTCCGTGGCCACGCCCTTGACCAGCCCGATCACCCCCCACTTCGCGGCCTGGTAGTGCGCCAGCTGCGGGGCGCCGTGCCTGCCCTCGCTGGAGGAGACCACGATGATCGCCCCGCTCCCCCGCGCCACCAGGTGCGGGACGGCCGCGCGCACGGTGTTCGCCACGCCGATCAGGTTGACGTCGATGACGTCGGCGAACTGCCGCGCGCTCATCTCGGCGAGCGGGCTGTAGGTGTTGATCCCGGCGTTCGCCACGGTGATGTCCAGCCTGCCGTGCGCGCGCCGGACCTCGTCCGCGGCCTGCTGCATCCGCACCGCATCACGCACGTCGGCGCGGATGGTGGTGCAGCGGCGGCCGAGCGCGCGCACCTGCCGCGCGGTGTCCGCCAGTTCCGCTTCGCTCCCGAGTGGATAGTCCACTTGGATCGCCGCGGGGTCGGCGATGTCCAGTGCCGCCACGTGGGCGCCCGCCTTCGCCAGCGCCAGGCAGGTCGCCCGGCCGATGCCGCGTGCCGCGCCGGTGACCAGTGCGACCTGCCCGTCCAGTTCACCCGTGGCCGTGGCCTCGGCGGTGCCGGCCGCCGCCATCGCGACGGCGGCCGTGCCCGCGCCCGCCAGCAGGGTCCGTCTGCTCAATCCGTCCATGCCACGGAGCTTGACCCCGCCCGGCGGCCGCCGTCCAAGACCCGCGACCATAACGAACCCGCATGAGCCAGCAAACCCAGCTCCAGCAAGGAAAAGCCGATCAGCGCCGCCGAGCTGGGCAACCACACCAGCGCGAGGCCGATGAACAGGACGGGCAGCACCAGCCCGGCGTAGGCGGCCAGGAACAACGCCGCGAGCACCTCCCCGCGACGGGCCGGTCCGGCGAGCGCGGCCACGGTCGCCACCGACGCGCGGAAGCCCAGCCCCACGCCCGCCCCGGCGGCGACGCCCCCGGCGAGGAACAACCACAGCAACGAGGCGGTCACCGCCACGGGCAGCGCCACCAGCCCGGTGACCATCAACGCGAAACCCAGCCGCAACTGGGTGCGGGTGGCCAGACCGGCGCACACCAACTGCGCCACGGCCGCCGCGGCGAACACCGAGAACGACGCGAACCCCGCCAGCAGCCGGGAGTCCTCGTGCAACCCCTGCGCCAGCAGGGTCGGGGCCAGTGCCATGAACAGGCCCGAAATCGCGAACGCGGCGAAGGCGCCGATCGCCGCGCCGGAGAACACCGGCCGCGCGCTCACCGGCAGGGACACCCGCTGCGGGCGGTACGCCGGGCGTTCCTCCGCCCGCTCCACGGTTTCCGGCACCAGTGCCACCGCGAGCGCGGAAACCAGCAGCAGCACCAGGAAGAAGACGAACGGTGTGCGCAGCGGCTCGGCCGAGTACCGCGCGAACACGCCACCGGCGATCGGCCCGAGCGACAACCCGCCCATGTTCACCGCGGTGGCGACCAGCCCGGCGCGCCCGGGCCCCTCGGCGGGCCGGGCGACGGCCCGCAGTTCGGACAGGTGGGCCGTGGCCGTGGCGGTCAGCGCGCCGATGCCCGCCCCGCCGGCCAACCTGGCCAGCACCAGGCCCGGCACCTCGGGCCAGGCCAGGAAGAGCGCCGCCGACAACGCCTCCGCGAGCGTCGCCGCGAGGATCACCCGGCGGCGGCCCAGCCAGTCGCTGACGTGCCCGGCGAGGTAGAGGCTCACCATCACGCCGACCGCGTAGGCGGCGAACACGATGGTCACCACGAACGTCGGGAACCCGTCGCGCTGCTGGTAGAGCACGTAGAGCGGGGTCGGCACGGTGGAGAAGGCCAGTGCGGCGGCGAAGGCGGCCACGACGACCCAGAACCCGGTGCCGTGGCTGATCCGCCCCGGCGCGGGGCGGCTCGACGAGATGAGGTGGACCATGCCTCCACGATGGACCGGTGGATAATCCAAGTCCAACGAACAATCCTGGTCACAGCTATCGCCATCGGCGATAATCGCCGCCGTGGAAACCCGTCAGCTCGAACACTTCGTCGCCGTCGCCGAAGAACTCAGCTTCACCCGGGCCGCGCAGCGGTTGTACGCGGTGCAGTCCACCGTGTCCGCGACGATCCGGGCGCTGGAAACCGAACTGGGCGTCAAGCTGTTCCACCGCTCGACCCGGCGGGTGGCGCTTTCCCCGGCGGGCGCGGTGTTCCTGCCCGAGGCGAAGGCCGCGCTGGAAGCGGTCGACCGGGCACGCGAGGTGGTCGCGGACGCCTCCGCCGGGCTGCGCGGCCGCCTGCGCATCGGCACCCTCACCAGCGTCGGCGAACTCGACCTGCCCGACCTGCTCGGCGCCTTCCACCGGCGGTACCCGCTGGTGGAGCTGCACGTGACGGTGTCGGTCACCGGCTCGACCGGGCTGGCCGAAGACGTGCGGCAGGGCCGGCTCGACGTGGCGCTGGTCGGCCTGCCCGAATCGGACCTGGCCGGCCTGGCCACCCGCCCACTGGGCTCGGCACCCTACGTGGTGGTGCTGCCGGACGGCCACCGGCTGGCGGACCGCCGCTCGCTCACGCTCACCGAGCTCACCGGCGAGTCGTTCGTCGACAACCCGCGCGGGTTCGGCAACCGGATCGCGCTGGACCGGGCGTTCGAAGCCATCGGCGCCCCGCGGCGGGTCACCGTCGAGGTCGCCGACCTGCGCACCGTGCCCGCGTACGTGGCCGCGGGCCTGGGCATCGCCGTGGTGCCGGACCTCCGGCTGCTCTCGGGCGTCCGGACCATCCCGCTCGAGGACACCCCGGTGTGGCCGTTCACCATCGCCACCCGCGCGGGCCGGCCGAGCCCGGCGGTGCGCACCCTGCTGGACCTGATCGCCGCCCGTGGTTTCTCCGTCGGGCCGAAGGGGGGCGCGTGAGCTGGGAGGTGGGGAACGGGATCAGCGCAGCTAGAGCACCGCGCCCAGCGGCAGGATCAGCAGGATCGCCACCACCGAGATCACCGTCTCCATGATCGACCAGCTCTTCACCGTCTGCCCCACCGACAGGCCGAAGTACTCCTTGACCAGCCAGAACCCGGCATCGTTGACGTGCGAGAAGAACAGCGAGCCCGCGCCGATCGCGAGCACCAGCAGGGCGCTGTGCGCGGGGTCCAGGGTGGCCGCGAGCGGGGCCACGATGCCCGCCGCGGACACCGTCGCCACCGTGGCCGAGCCGGTGGCCAGGCGGATGGCCACCGCGACCAGCCAGCCCAGCAGCAGCGGGGAGAAGTTCGCCCCGGTGGCCAGTTCGGTGATCACGTCGCCGACCCCGGCGTCCACCAGCGTCTGCTTGAACCCGCCACCGGCACCGACGATGAGCAGGATGCCGGCGATCGGGCCGAGCGAATCGGCCAGCGTGCCCGACATCCGGCCCCGGCTGAACCCGGCGGCCCGGCCGAGGGTGAGCATGCCGACCAGCACCGCGGCCAGCAGCGCCACCAGCGGGTCGCCGACGAAGTCGAGCACGCGCCGCAGCTGGTTCTCCTTGTCCAGCAGGATGTCCGCCAGCGCCTTGCCCATCATCAGCACCACCGGCAGCAGCACGGTGGCCACCGTGGCGAAGAAGCTGGGGCGGCGCGTGTTCTGCTCGGTGTCACCCACCGATTCCGGCACCAGGTGAGCGGGGGCCTGCGCGTCCGGCACCAGCCGCGCGGCCAGCCTGCCGAACAGCGGACCGGCGATGACCACCGTCGGGATCGCGATCAGCACGCCGAAGGCCAGGGTGATGCCGACGTTGGCGTTCAGCGCCCCGGCGGCGGCGAGCGGGCCGGGGTGCGGCGGGACCAGGCCGTGCAGCACCGAGAGCCCGGCCAGCGCCGGGATGCCGAGCAGCAGCAGCGGCTGCCCGCTGCGCCGGGACACCAGCAGCACCACCGGGATCAGCATGACCAGGCCGATCTCGAAGAACATCGGCAGCCCGATCAGCGCGGCCACCAGCGCCATCGCCCAGGGCAGCAGCTTCGGCCCGGACCGCGAGATGATGGTGTCCACGATCTGCTCGGCCCCACCGGAATCGGCGAGCAGCTTGCCGAGCATGGCCCCGAGCGCGATCAGCACCCCGACCGAGGCCACGGTCGAGCCGACCCCGCCGCTGAAGCTCTTGATCAGCTTGTCCACCGGCAGGCCGGCGACCAGGCCCAGCACCCCGGAGGACAGGATCAGCGCGAGGAACGGGTGCAGTTTGAGCTTGGTGATCAGCACGACGATCAACGCGATGGCCAGCGCGGTGGCCCCGAGCAGGCGGAGGTCGTGCCCGCCTGCGGCCGCGGCGAGTTGGTTCACGGGTGGTCCTTCCGGTAGGCGGTGAGCGCGGCTTCCACGAGTTGCTCCGGCGGGGCGCCGACGTCCAGCGTGCGGCCTCGTTCGCCCGGCCGCAGCGGACCGAGCTCGGCCAGCTGGGAGTCCAGCAGGGACGCTGGCATGAAGTGGCCGGACCGCCCGCCGATGCGGGCGGCGAGCAGCTCGCGGACTCCGTCGAGGTGGAGGAACCAGACGTTCCCGCCGGCGCGGAGCACGTCGCGGTATTCGTGCTTCAGCGCCGAGCAGGCGACCACTCCACCCGATCGGGTGTGCGCCCGCACCCAGCCGGCGATCGCTTCCAGCCACGGCCACCGGTCGGCGTCGGTGAGCGGGACCCCGGAGGACATCTTCGCGATGTTCGACGCCGGGTGGAACGCGTCGGCTTCGGCGAACTCGACGCCGATGCGCCCGGCCAGCGCGGCGCCGACGGTGCTCTTGCCCGCCCCCGCCACGCCCATCACCACGATGACCGCCATGAATGACCTCCTCGTCCGCGGGAGAGCCTAAACCCAATAGGTACTACTTAATCAAGTGAAAGTACTACTTAATCGAGTCAGTGCGTTACCGTCACGACATGGCCGACGGGGTGCACGCGAAGATGCTGGACGAGCTGGGCACCGCCATCGCCGGCGGCGAGCTGCCCCCGGGCTCGGTGCTGCGACTGGAAGAACTCCAGGTCCGCTACGGCGCGTCGCGCACGGTCGCGCGCGAGGTGGTGCGGGCGCTGGAGACCATGCGGCTGACCTCCAGCAAGCGCCGGGTCGGTGTCACCGTGCGGGACCACGGCGACTGGAACCACTACGACCCGCGGGTGATCCGCTGGCAGCTCGACGGGCCGCGGCGGCAGGCGGCGCTGCGGGCGCTGACCGAACTGCGGTCCGCGATCGAGCCGAGCGCGGCCCGGTTCGCCGCCCTGCGTGCCACCCCGGAGCAGCGCGGGCAGCTGCGTGCCCTCGGCTCACGGCTGGCGACCACGGCGAAGGCCCGCGACCTGGTCACCTTCCTCGGGCACGACATCGCCTTCCACGACCTGCTGCTGACCGCCTCGGGCAACCCCATGTTCAGCCAGCTCGCCGCCGTGGTGGCCGAGGTGCTCACCGGCCGCACCGGGCACGGGCTGATGCCGCCCGAACCGCAGCCGGAAGCCGTGGCGCTGCACCAGGAAGTCGCGCTCGCCGTGGACCGGGGCGAAGCCGACCGGGCCGAGCGCGCCATGCGCGACATCGTCATCCAGGCGCGGGACGAAATGGCGGAACTGCTCGGCTGAGCCTCCTGCTAGTGTCCGGTTTGCGCCTTTCACTACCAGGGCGAGCCATCCCACTCCCGGAGGATTTCCTGATGTTCAAACGGATGCTGAGCGCCTTCGGCGTCGGCGGACCGTCCGTCGACACCGTGCTCGACTCCCCCGACGCGGTGCCCGGCGGCACGATCACCGGTCAGGTGCGCATCCAGGGCGGCAAGCACGAAGCCAGGATCGACCGCATCGAACTGTCGCTGGTCACCAGGGCCGAAGCCGAGCGGCACGACCGCGAGCAGGTCGGCACGCTGGACTTCCACCGCATCGTGGTGCGCCAGGACGTGCGCGTGGCCGCCGGTGAACCGCTGGACGTGCCGTTCGAGCTGCCGGTGCCGTGGGAAACACCGATCACCGCGGTGGGTTCGGCGCAGCTGCGCGGCATGGTCGTCGGCGTGCGCACCGAACTGGTCATCGCCGGGGCGCCGGACAAGGGCGACCTCGACCCGGTGGCGGTGCACCCGCTGCCGTCGCAGGAGTCCGTGCTCGACGCGTTCGGCGAGCTGGGTTTCCAGTTCCACAGCGCCGACGTCGAACTGGGCAGGCTGCACGGCGTGCCGCAGCGGCTCGACTGCTTCCAGGAACTGGAGTTCTACCCGCCGCGCGAGTTCGCCGGCCGGATCAACGAGGTCGAGCTGACCTTCGTGGCCACGCCGCACGAACTGCACGTGGTGCTGGAGGCGGACAAGCGCGGTGGCGTGTTCCGCGCCGGCGGGGACGCATTCGGCCGGTTCGGTTACGCGCACGAGGAAGCCGAGCGGGTGAACTGGGCCGAGCTGATCGGCCAGTGGCTGACGCGGGTCGCCGAGAGCAGGCCCGCGCACGGCGGGCACTACGGGGAGTACGGCCACCACGGCCACCACGGGCACGGCCCCGGCATGGGTGCCGTGGTCGGCGGTGTGGCCGCCGGGGTGGTCGGCGGCATGGTGCTCGGCGAGGTCTTCGACGAGATGGGCGACCTCGGCGAGTTCGAGGAATAGGTCACCTCCGCTTCACCTTGATCTCACGCATGTCCGTGACCGCGACCTTGAGGTCTCGGTAGGGCAGTTCGTGGGCGTCCAGTGCGGCGATCGCGCGGTTCTTCGCCGCGCGGTCGTCGTCGTCCCGGCGGGCGGGCACCTGGCACCGGAAGGTGAACACGGTGGCGTTCGCGTCGTGGGTGAACGTGCCCGCCTCGCTGAACACCAGGCCGCCCGCGCTTTCGGCCAGCCGGGTGCGCTGGGCGTCGGTCAGGCCGTCGAACTTGCCGCGGATCGTCACTCGGAACACGTTCACCGGGGGTCCTCCGTTCGCGTGGCATAGGTCAGCACCCGCTCGCCGAGCAGGCCCTCGATCGCGTCGAGCAGGGTCAGGGCGGTTTCGGCGATCCGCTCGGGGTCCTCGCCCGCCACGGTGCGCCTGCCGATCTCGCCGAACACCACGCCGTGGAACCAGCCAATCTGGCTCGCGACCAGGCGGGGCACCGGGTCGTGCTCGGGTGCACCGGTCTCTTCGGCGAGCAGTTCGGCGAGCCGGTGCACCATCTGCGCGCTGACCTCTTCGAGCCGCGCGGCCAGGGTCGGCGCGGCGAGCATCATCGCCAGCACGCGCCCGAAGCCCTCGGTCAGCCCGATCGTGCGATCGCGGCGGCGCACCTCGTCACGCAGGCGCGCGAGCACCGCTCGGGCCGCCGATTCGCCGGCGGCGCGTTCGCGCACCATGTCGGCCAGCCGGTCCGGCGACGCCTCGTCCGGCGGCAGCACGAGGTCTTCCTTGGCGGCGAAGTAGTTGTAGACGGTGTTGACCGCGACGTCCGCCGCTTCCGCCACCTCGGCGATCGTCACCTGGTCGAAGCCGCGTTCGACGAACAGCCCGAGCGCCACGTCGGCGATCCGGCGGCGGGTCAGCCGCTTCTTGCGTTCCCGCAAACCTCCACTCACACCCATGATTGAAGCACACTGCAATTTTGCAGTCGACTCCATTTTGACCGGCGTCCGTATGCTGTCGCCGTGACCGACGACGCACTGGAGGAGTACCGGCTGCTCATCGCCGACGTGTACGAGCTGGCCGGGATCTCACGGCGCACCAGCGAGGACATCGCACGCGAGGCGGGGCAGACGGCGGCCAGGTGGCACGTGCTGAGCGTGCTGTCGGACGGCCCGCGCACCGTCCCGAACGCGGCGCGGCGCCTGGGCCTGACCCCGCAGAGCGTGCAGCGGGTGGTGACCGACCTGCTGGACACCGGCCAGGTCGAGGCCACCCCGAACCCGGACCACGCCCGCTCCCCGCTGATCGCCCTGACCCCGGACGGCCGGGCCACCCTGACCCGCCTGTTCGCCCGCTCCGACGATGCCCGGCGCCGCCTGCTCACCCGCTCCGCCACCACCGCCGAAGAGCTGCGCCAGGCCAGGGAAACCCTGCACGCCCTCCTGACCTCTCTCCGAACGCCCCCCTGAGCCCTCGCCGATCACTCCGTTGCGGACAGGCCGGAGAAGTCGCCGGCTGGCGGCAAGTGGCGCCGGCCTTCGGCTCAGGAGTGGCGCTGCAGGAGGGCGTAGTGCTGCGGACGGGGATCGAAGCGGGTCAGCAGGGCCCGGGCGGCGGGCGGCACAACGGAGGCATCGGGATCTCCGTTGGTGAAGGCGTGGATGGCGGGCCAGTCGTCGAAGGTCATGATGGTGACGAATTCCGACTCCCCCTCGGAGTCCCGGCGCAGGACGGAGAGGTCCTGCAGGCCGGGGATGCCCCGCCGCAGGATGGCCGGGGCGATGGTGTTGTTCAGCAGCTCTTCGTAGGCGTCCGCCCGGGCGCCGGACGCCCAGCCGTGCCACATCCGCAGGATCATGCCACCACCATAGCCATAAGGCTGTCAAAACGACAGCATGTTGGCGAACAAGCCGGCCACGCCTGCCAGATGTCCGCGGGCACCCGCCTGCCCACGACCGGCCTCGTGCGCACCGGCGTGGTGAACGCGGCCGGGCCCAGCCCTGCTGAAGTCGGACGCCACCTTCGTCGTCCGGCGCGGGCTCGCGGATTCCTCCTGCCACTCCCCGGAAGCGCGGAACTCGCCGGGGCAGTTCCGCGGCACTCGGCTTTTCCGGGTGCGGCTGGGCACCAGCGTCCGGCACTACGCGCGGGGCGTGAGCCGGGCGGTGGTCACCCCGTCACCGCCCGCCGCGGCGGACGGTGAGCTGGGCGCCCGGCACCAGGGCGGCGTATTCACGGGCGGCCGAACCGCCTGCCGCGCCGCCGAACACCACCAGGTGCCGGGCGCCCGCTGCGGCGTAGACCCGCCACAACGCGGCGAAGTTGCGCCGGAGCAGCCGTTCGTCCCCGTTCCAGCCGATGTCGTTGAGATCGATGTAGGCGGCTTTGGTGCCGTTGGTGAACAGTCCGGTGTAGATCGCCCAGGCTTCGGCGGACTGCCCGCGCTCATCGGGGTCGTACAGCCAGATCACTTCGGTCATCGGCCGAACCCCGTGCGCTCCAGCACCAGCGCCGCCGAGTCCGCGGCGGACAGGTGCGTGGTGTCGACGGTGCAGTCGGCGAACTCCGTGCGGTCCAGCTCGCCGGCCAGCTCCAGGCACAGGTCGACCAGGTCGGTGAACCGGCCGCGGCGCAGGAACCGCGCCTCGTGCACCTCGGCTTCGGCACGCAGGCGGCACAGCACGAGCTCGACGCCGTCCAGGTGCCCGCGGTAGCGGTCCAGCTCGCCGGCGGTGCGCAGGTTGCCGGAGACGACCAGCCCCCGGACCCCGGCGTCCCGGTAGTTCGGCCACACCGCGGCCAGGGCGGCGGCCTTGACCCGGTGGTTGTCCTGGTCGTCCTCCGGCGCCGGGTAGCACAGCCCGATCTGGTCGGTGTCGACGTGGGCGAGGTCCGGGTGGCGGCGGGCGATCTCCCGCGCCACCGTGGTCTTGCCCGCCGCGGGCGGACCGAAGAGCCAGAGGATCACGGCGGCCACCCTGCCAGGACGAGCCCGGCTCGGGCCACCGATTTACCCGGCGGTGTCGGCGTAGACGATGCCGCGGCCGTTCGTGCCGACGTACACCCGGCCGTGGATCCGGGGATCACCGGTGATCGCCTCGCCTGCGTTGCCGAACTGGTGGGCGTCGTCGTTGATCCGCACCCAGGTGGCCCCGGTGTCGTCCGAGCGGAAGAACCCGTTCTCCCGCACCAGGTACAGCGCGGGATAGGCCCTGCCGGGCGCGGCCTTGCCGAAGCCGGCGTTGACCGCCTTGTCCACGCCGGGCAGCCGGGTCGCGGTGGCACCGGAATCGGTGGAGTGGAACAGCCCGCCCGCACCGGCGAGCCACAGGTCGCCCTCGCGGCCCGGCACGGCGTGGAGCTTCGCCGCGTCCACCGTGGCGGCGGCGGTGAAGTTCGCGCCGCCGTCGGTGCTCACGTAGAGCCGTCCGGCGGCCAGGCCGTAGAACTTCATCGGGTTCACCCGGTCGGCTTCGACCACCGCACCGGCCGGGATGCCCGCCGACGGTGTCCACGAGTTGCCGAAGCCTGCCGAGTGGTGCACGGCCGCGCCCTGCGGGCTCCAGACGAACCGGCTGCCGTTCGCCGCGGCCGCGACCGTGCCACCCCCGGTCACCCCGCCGGGTTCGGTGGCCCCCCACCAGTTCGCGCCGCCGTCGGTGGAGAAGGCCACGCGGGGTGCCTGCTCGGCGTTGCCGGCGCGCACCATCGTGCCCGGCGACAGCTCGGCGTAGTCCAAGCTGGTGGCCGAGGTGAACACCGGACCGGTGAACATCATCTTCGGCACCTTCGCCAGGTCGTCGTGCCGGAAGCCGCCGAGGTCACCGAGCCCGCTGACCAGCGGCGGCCCGGACGGCGGGCTGATCAGGTCCAGCACCGCGGTCTCCTCCAGCCCGGCCGCGGCGGGGGTGATGCGGATCTTCCCGCCGCGGTCCCAGGCGGTGAGGTTCCCGGTGCCGTAGATGGTCGCGCCGGTGCCGTACATCATCCGGTCCGAGTCGAACGGGTCGATCTCCAGCGATTCGGTCATCCAGCCCAGTTTGGGTGCTGTTTCCGGTGGTGCCGGGTTCGCGCCGAAGGTCAGCCACGGCGCGGCGGAGATGTCCATCTCGTAGCGGTCGATCCGCTCGGGGTAGTTGCCCCAGTCCCAGCTCCGGGTCCAGGTGGCGCCGCCGTCGGTGCTGCGGAAGATGATCGTGTCCGGCCACCAGGAGATCTGCGTGGTGACCATCAGCGTGCCGGGGTGCTGCCGGTCCACGCTCAGCCCGCTGTAGCCGAAGTAGTTGTCCCCGCTGTCCGAGGGGATCGGGCTGATCCGCGTCCAGGCGCCGGAGGCCGTGTCGAACTTCCACACGTCACCCCCGCCGCCGTCGTACGGGCCGCCCTTGTCGCTGGTGGCCAGGTAGAGGAAGCCGCCTGCCTCGTCCAGCACGCCCTTGTGCGCCAGGTAGCCGGTCGGCTGGCCGGGCAGCCGCTGCCAGGTCGCACCGGCGTCGGTGCTGCGGTAGACCGTGTTGTCCTTGTCGGCCACCCCGGCGTAGATCGTCCGGCTGGGGCCGCCCGCCGTGCCGGACCGCGAATCGTAGGTCACCCAGACCACACCCTGGTTGTCGCTGGCGTAGCCGTTGGGATCGGCCGGGTCCTCCACGTAGTTGCCCGGGTTCGGGAACGCGGTGACCTCGGCCCAGGTCACGCCGGAGTCGGTGCTGCGCCAGAGGCCGTGGCCGCTGGGCGCACCGAGGTAGAGCACGCGGCCGTCGTTCGGGTCGACGGCGAGCCGCTCCCCCATGCCCCGGCCCGGCATGTTGCCGCCGAGCTTGAACGGCAACCGGCTGACCTGCCAGGTGGCCCCGCGGTCGGCCGAGCGCAGGACGGCGCCGTTGTTCGGGTCCCAGCTGTTGGTGTACATCCCGGCCGCGGCGTACACGCGGTTCGCGTTCTTCGGGTCCGGTGCGATGCTGACCACGCCGTTGTAGCCCCACCGGTCCCAGCCCACCCAGTCCAGCAGCGGCACCCACCGGCCGGTGGCCCGGTTCCACCGGTACGCGCCGCCGATGTCGGTGCGCGCGTAGACGAGGTCCTTCTCGGCTCGGCTGAACACGATGCCGGGCACGAAGCCGCCCCCGGCGATCTCGACGTTGCGCCAGGTGATCGCCGCCGGGGCGGCGGCCGGGGGCGCCGGGGTGGACAGGAGCAGCAGTACCGCGGTGAGCAGCCACCTCATGGTTCGACTCCCCAGGTCCGGGTTCCGCCGAGGTAGGCGGGCAGCTGGGGCGCGGCGGTGTGGGCGGCCGCCGTGCCGTGGCTGTGGTCGTCGGTCTCGTCGAAGTTCGACCAGTCGCTCTTGCCCAGCCGCAGCTGGAGCTCCCCGGTGGACTGGCCGGGCGCGAGGGTTCCGGTGGTGAAGCCGATTTCCAGGTGGGCGCCGGGCACCGCCGTGATCGGGTGCACCGCGGTGGTCAGGTTCGCGCAGCCCGCGGCGGCCCGGTCGCAGTGGGACGAGACGGCGCTGGAGCCGTCACGGGTGGAGTAGTACCGCACCTCCACCGCCTTGAGATCTACAGTGGACTGACCGGTGTTGACCACCTGGATCCCGGGCCGGATGGCGTTGTCCGCCGGGTTCGAGTCGTTGTTGCGGTGACGCACCTCGAGACTGCCCGGTGGAGCCGCCGCGGTGCGCACGGCCGGCGGGGCCGGGGGCGCGGAGGAGTTGCCCGCGGCATCCCTGGCCCGCACGGTGTAGGTGTACTCGGTCTCCGGTGAGAGGCCGCTGCCGGTGAACGACGTGCCCGCCGAGTTGCCGGCTTCGGTGCCACCGCGGAAGGTGTCGTACTCCCGCACACCGACGTTGTCCGTGGCGGCGCCCCAGCCGGGGGTGACGCTCGCCGAACCGGTGGCCGTGCCCACCAGGGCGCCGGGTGCGCCCGGGGCCTCGGTGTCCGTGCCGCCACCGCCGCCGTACCGCTCCCCCAGGCTGATGCCGGTGGTGCTGCCCGTGCCGCCGAGCGGCGCCTCGTGGTCGAGGCCGACGAACTTGCCGCCGTGCTGCCAGAGCGCCGGTTCGAGCAGGTCGTACTTGGTCTCGTCCCAGGTCTTCCAGTCGTCGAGCAGCAGGCCGCCGGTTTCCCCGGAGTTGGGGTTCAAGCACCAGAACGTCTGGTGCAGCCCGTTTTCGGTGATCAGGTCCCGCAGCGCGGTCATCCACTCGTCCTGCCTGGCGTCCTGGCCGAGCCGCCCGCCCCATTCGCCGAGCAGCAGCGGTGCGGTGCCGTTCTCGTGGAGGTGGAACCAGTTCGGCTGCCACACGTCGTCGGTCAGCGTGGTCTTGCCGAACTCCTTCTTGAACCACGGCTGCTCGAACACCAGCGGCCCGTAGTCGTGCGGTGAGCAGACCAGCTGGTCCTGGTGCCCGCCGAGGTCCACCGGGTGGTCCTTCACCCCGCGCAGGTTCCCGCCCCACCAGCTCCCGTGGTAGTCGGTGGGCGTGACCGAAGCCCAGTCCTTGCCGTCCTTGGGGTAGATCTCGTTGCCCTCGCAGAGGATCAGCACTTCCGGGTTGATCGCCAGGATGCGCTTGCCCGCGGTTTCACAGGCGTGCTTGAAGTTGTCCTGGTCCGCCGAGCCGTCCCGCTTGGCCCGCGGGGTGGCCGACGCGGTGCCGTGCGGTTCGTTCTTGACGTCCATCGCGATGATGGTGTCGTCGTGCCGGTACCGCGCGGTGACCCATTCCCAGCCCTGGTAGAACGGTTCCGGCGTGATCGCGCCCTTCCACCACACCGGGTGCACGTGGCCGGAGTCGTCCGCCTCGGCGCTGTGCACGTCGAGCAGCACCTTCAGCCCGTACTCCTCGCACAGCGCCAGGAAGTGGTCGAACACCTCCAGCGTGGTCCGGCCCGCGAGCTCCGGGTTGACGTAGGTGTTCACCGCGCTGGCCACGCCCGCCTGCCCGGCCTTCCACTCCAGCAGCAGCTGGGTGGAGATCGGCACGCGGACCAGGTTGATCCCGCGCTCGGCCATCGACCGGGTCACCTGCTCGATGTTCGCGCTCCACGGGCCGTGGAACACGCGCTCGCCGGCGTTGGAGCCGAACCAGTTCGCGCCGGTGAGCCACACCTCGCTGCCGTCGGCGTCGACGATCCTGTTCCCCTCGGTGCGCAGCCAGTCGCCGGTGGCCGCGGCCGCCGGTGGTGCCGCCGACCCGGTCGGCGCCACCACGGCGGCGGGCAGCAGGAACACCACGACCAGCAGTTTCCGCACCGGAACTCCTCACCGCTTGGGAGCGCTCCCAGTCCTGCTCGGACAGTAGCCAGCCGGGAACTCCGGTGTAACTAGGCCGTTGGGATGATTTCGGCCACCGCCTCGACCACCCGGTCCACTTCGTCCTCGGTGTTGTAGTAGTGCGGCGACAGGCGCAGGCACCAGTCGACGTCCTTGTCGCCGAAGTCGAACTGGGCGAATTCGCGGAAGCTCAGCGCCGAGTTGATGCCGCGCTCGTCGAGCGCAGCCTTGAACGGTTCCGGCGCCCAGCCGGACGGGGCGAAGGTGACCAGCGCGGCCGGGTCCGGACCGCGGTCGAAGGTGCGCACCCCGGGCAGTTCCCCGAGACGGGCCCGGAGGTCCGCGGCCAGGGCGGGCGTTCGCCGGGACACCGGTTCGATGCCGACGCCGAGCGCGTAGCGGACCGCCGCGGCACAGCCGAGCACGGTGGCGTAGGGGAACTCCCACTCCTCGAACCGCGCGGCGGTGTCGAGCAGCCGGTAGTCGCGTGGTGCGGTCCACCGGGCGCCGTGCATGTCGGCGAACAGCGGTTCGTAACCCGCCCGCAGCACGCGGTCGGCGACGTAGAGGAACCCCGATCCGCGTGGGCCGCGCAGGAACTTGCGGCAGGTCCCGGTGAGCAGGTCGCAGCCGATCTCCTCGACGTCCAGCGGGAACTGACCGGCCGACTGGCAGGCGTCGACCAGGTAGAGCAGGTCCTGCTCACGGGCGTGGCGGCCGATCTCGGCGATCGGCTGCACCAGCCCGGAGTTGGTCGGCACGTGGGTGGCCGCCACCAGCCGCGGCCGGCGCGAGCGCATCAACGCGGCCATCACGTCCACGTCCACCCCGCCGTCCGGCCGGTCCGGCGCGTGCAGCACCTCCACGCCGAACCGCTTGCGCAGGGACAGGAACGCGATCTGGTTGGAGACGAAGTCGTTGCGCGTGGTCAGGATGACGTCGCCGCGTTCGAACGGGATGGCCGAGAGCGCCTTGCTGTAGGCGTGCGTGGCGCTGCCGGCGAAAGCCACGTTCTCCGGGGCGCAGTTGAGCAGTTCCCCGACGGCCGCGTAGAAATCCCGGACCTGTTCGGCCTTCGCGGCGGCGGCCTCGTAACCGCCGATGTTCGCTTCGAGGTGCAGGTGGTCGAGCACCGCCTGGAGCACGGGACGGGCCAGCAGGCCGCATCCGGCGTTGTTGAAGTGGATCACCGATTCGCTGCCCGGGGTGTCGGCCCGCAGCGCGGCGACGTCGAGAAACGGTTCTGCGGTGGCGGCGAAAGCGCTACTCTGTTCTCTCATGTCCGAGAGTAGCAGTATCGAGGCGCTGGTGACGAGCCTCGCCGCCGAGGTCGCCGCGCTGGCGCCGGGGCAGCGGCTGCCGAGCAGCCGGGAACTGGTGCGCCGCCACGGGGTGAGCCCGGTGACGGTCACCCGTGCCATCTCGCAGCTGGCCGCCGAAGGCGTGGTGGTGACCCGGCCCGGCAGCGGCACCTTCGCCGCTCCCCGCCGGGCCCGGCCGGACCAGGTGCCGGACACCTCGTGGCAGTCGGTGGCGCTCGGCGACCGCAGCGTCGAAGCCGGTTCGGTGGCCGGGCTGCTCCGGCCACCGCCCGCGGACGCCGTCCCGCTGGGCGGTGGTTACCCGCATTCCTCGCTGTGGCCGGGAAAAGCGCTCGGTGCCGCCCTCGCCAGGGCCGCCCGCCGTCCCGACGCCTGGCACCGCGCGCCGACCGCGGGACTGGCTCCGCTGCGGGCGATCTTCGCGCGCACGGCCGGGGCGGACCCGGAGGACGTGCTGGTCACCGGTGGCGGGCAGGGTGCGCTGGCGATGGCGTTCCGGGCGATCGGCGCGCCGGGCAGCCCGGTGCTGGTGGAGTCGCCGACCTATCCCGGTGCGCTCGCCGCCGCCCGCGCCGCCGGGCTGCGCCCGGTCCCGGTGCCGATGGACGGCGACGGCATCCGGCCGGACCTGCTCGCCGAGGCGTTCGAGATGACCGGCGCGCGGCTGCTGTACTGCCAGCCCGCCTTCCACAACCCGACCGGTGCCGTGCTCGCCCCCGGGCGGCGGGACCAGGTCCTCGCCGTGGCCAGGGCGAGCGGGGCGTTCGTGCTCGAAGACGACTTCGCCAGGCACCTCGGGCACGGCGGCCCGGTGCCGCGGCCGCTGGCCGCCGACGACCGGGACGGCACGGTCGTCTACTCGACCTCGCTGACCAAGGCGGCTTCACCCAGCCTGCGGGTCGGCGCGCTGGTCGCCAGGGGGCCGGTGTTCGAGCGCCTGAAGGCGATGCGCCTGGTCGACGACTTCTTCCTCGCCCGCCCGCTGCAGGAAGCCGCGGTCGAACTGCTCAGCAGCCCCGCGTGGGAACGGCACCTGCGTGCGCTGGGCACCGCCCTGCGGGAGCGCTGCGCCGCGCTGGCCACCGCGCTCGACCGCGAGGTCCCGGACTGGACGGTCGACCGCCTGCCCCGGGGTGGCCTGCACCTGTGGGTCCGCCTCCCCGGCCCGCGGCCGCTCCCGGACGGTGTGGCGGTCGGGCTCGGGCGGGACTTCTTCCCCGCCGAGGCACCCGGCGAATACCTGCGGCTGAACTTCGCCGCGCCCGCCGGCGTCGAAGACCTGCCGGAAGCGGCCCGCCTCCTACGCGGCGGTGCCGCTGCTGCCGCGGGTGATCAGCATGGGTGAAGCGGTGCACTCGTCGGTCACCGCCTCCCCCGCCACCACCCGCCGCAGCAGCGAGGCCGCGAGCGCGCCGAACTCGGCGATCGGCCGGCGCACGGCGCTCAACGCGGGGCGGACCAGCCGGCACAGCACCGAGTCGTCCCAGGCGATCAGGGAAACGTCGCCGGGCACCGAGATGCCGAGTTCGTGCGCGACCCCCAGCGCGGCCACGGCCATCACGTCGTTGTCGAAGACCAGCGCGGTCGGCGGGCGGCGGGAGACGAGCACCCGCCGGGCGGCACTGGCCCCGGCTTCGTCGGAGTAGTCGGTGTGCACCACTTCGGCGCTGTCGAACCCGAGCCGCGACGCCGCGCGCTCGAACGCCTCGGACCGCACGCGGGTGTGCATGAACTCGCGCGGTCCGGCCACCCGCACGATCCGGCGGTGCCCGAGCGCGGCGAGGTAGTCGAGCACCTCGTCGATCGCGGCCACGTCGTCGATCCAGGCGCAGGGCAGCCCGGCCCGGCCCAGCGGCCCGCCGATGACCACCGCGGGCAGGCCCATCGAGGCCACCGCGTCCACCCTGGCGTCGTCGTCGCGCAGGTCGATCAGCAGCACGCCGTCGACCCGGCGTTCGGCGTGCCAGCGCCGGTAGATCTCCAGTTCGGTGTCGTGGTTCGGGGACACCTGCAGCACCAGCGAAACCGGGCCGCTGCCGAGTTCGTCCTGGATGCCGGCGATCAGCCGGATGAAGAACGGCTCGGCGGCCAGCGTTTCCGCCGGGCGGTCGATCACCAGGCCGAAGGCACCGGCGCGGCCGTCCGAGAGCGCCCGCGCCGCGGTGCTCGGCGCCCAGCCCAGTTCCTCGGCGATACCGGTGATCCGGCTGCGCGTGGCGGCCGAAACCCCGGGCCGGTTGTTCAGCGCGTAGGACACCGCACCCTTCGACACCCCGGCCGCCTTGGCGATGTCGGCGATGGTCGGACGTTTCAAGCAGGCCTCCCGGTTGTGCTGCGGCGAGTCTAGCAACGCCCTACTTAACCGGGTAAGCAGTCGCTTTCGTTGACTGGAACAGCACTGGACGATTACCTTGTGCATCCGGGGAGCGAGAGATCGATCAGTCACTGAACCAGTTCAGCTCCTCGTTGCCAGGGAGAGGAACGCCGCGCCATGGCCACATCACGGGGCGAGCAGGTCCGGTTCCCGCCCGGCTTCGTCTGGGGCACCGCGACCGCGGCCTACCAGATCGAAGGCGCCGGGCCACCCGGTGCCCGCGGACCGTCCATCTGGGACACCTTCGCTGCGCTGCCGGGACGGACCGGCGGCGACAACGGGGACGTCGCCTGCGACCACTACCACCGCTATTCCGAAGACCTGCAGCTGCTGCACGCGCTCGGCGCCGGGGCCTACCGGTTCTCCGTGTCCTGGTCGCGCCTGCAGCACGCCGGGCGCGGGCCGCTCGACCAGCGCGGCATCGACTTCTACTCGCGGCTGGTGGACGGCCTGCTCGACCGCGGCATCCAGCCGTGGGTGACGCTGTACCACTGGGACCTGCCGCAGCCGCTGGAGGACGCGGGCGGCTGGCCGGCCAGGGACACCGCGCTGCGCTTCGCCGACTTCGCCGCCGGGGTGCACCACTTCCTGGCCGATCGGGTCACCCGGTTCATCACGCTGAACGAGCCGTGGTGCTCGGCGTTCCTCGGCTACGCCGGCGGCCTGCACGCCCCCGGCCGCACCGAACCGGCCGCCGCCGTCCGCGCCGCGCACCACCTGCTGCTCGGGCACGGGCTGGCCCTGGAAGCACTGCGGTCCATCGCCCCCGCCGAGGCCGGCATCACGCTGAACCTCACCCCGGTCACCGCGGCGACCGGCGACCCCGCCGACACCGACACCGCCCGCCGCATCGACGGCCTGAGCAACCGGCTGTTCCTGGATCCGCTGCTGCGCGGAGCCTATCCGGAGGACGTGGTGGACGACCTCGCCCCGATCACCGAGTTCGGTTTCGTCGAAGACGGTGACCTGGCGGTGATCGGCAGGCCGATGGACTTCCTCGGGGTCAACTACTACGCCCCGCTGACGGTGTCCGGCACCCCGGACGCGCCCGCGGTCGAGCCGCCGTCGAACCACCCCGGCGTGACCCGGCTGGGCATCCGGCACACCGAGCGCCGGACCAGCATGGGCTGGAGCGTCGACGGCTCGGGGCTGACCCGGGTGCTCACCCGGCTCGCGCGCGAATACCCGCCGATCCCCTTGTACATCACGGAGAACGGGGCCGCCTACGACGACGAGGTGGCCGGTGGGCAGGTGCTCGACCACGACCGGATCGCCTACCTCGACGAGCACCTGCGTGCCGCGCACGACGCCATCACCGCCGGTGCCGATCTGCGCGGTTACTTCCTCTGGTCGCTGCTGGACAACTTCGAATGGGACCGGGGCTACCGCAAGCGGTTCGGCCTGGTGTACGTGGATTTCGAGACGCAGGAGCGGATTCCGAAGCTGAGCGCCAAGTGGTACCGGGACGTCGTGCTCGGCAACGGGCTCGGCTGAACCGGGAGCGGCTCACGTGCTGGCGGCCAGTTCCCTGACCACCTTCGCGAAGTCCGCCACCAGCGGGTTGTTGCTGGTGGCGGGCCAGGCGAAGGCGATGCGCAGCGGGTCGACGTCGACGATGGGCCGCCACTCGAGGTCGGGGCGGGCGTAGTAGGTGGCCATCGAGCGCGGGCCGATGCACACCGCCGCTCCCCCGGCCACGTTCTCCAGCATCTCCTCGACGTTGTCGTTCTCCGGTCCCCACTTGGGTTCCGAGCCGTCCGGGCGCGGGTTCACCGCCCACCAGTCGACCCAGTGCCGGGGCGCCTTCCTGGTCCACATCAGCGGTTCGTCGGCCAGGTCGCCGATGGTCACGGTGTCCCGCGCGGCCAGCCGGTGGCCGGTGGCGAAGCCGACCATGCGGGGTTCCACGGCCACGATCTCCGCGTGCAGGCCGTTGGTGTCGGCGGGCAGCCACAGGAAGGCGATGTCGACCAGGCCGTCCCGCAGCGCGGCCGCCTCCCCGCCCCAGTCGAACCGCTTGGGCTCGATGGTGACGTCGGGGTGGCGCTCGGTGAACAGGGTGCGTGCCCTGGCGCTGAGCGGACCCGCCCCGGTGGCTTCGAAGCCGACGCGCAGCACCCGCAGTTCGGCAGCGGCCACGCTGCGGGCGGTGCGCTGGGCGGACTGCCAGTCCGCGACCAGCCGCCGCGCCGAGGGCAGCAGCGCCTCCCCGGCCAGCGTCAGCCGCACCTCGCGGCTGGTCCGCTCGAACAGCTGGATGCGCAGGTCCGCCTCCAGCTGGCGGATCTGCCTGCTCAGGGCGGGCTGCGAAACGTAGAGCCGTTCGGCGGCGCGGGTGAAGCTCAGCTCCTCGGCCACCGCCACGAAGTACCGCAGGACGCGGGTGTCGACATCCAACTGCTGGTCCCCTCGCCGTGATCTATGCGCACAGCTTATGGCCACCGGTCTTGGACGGGGGTGAAGTTCCGGTGTCTTCTCGAAGGGGAGAAGAGCCGACTACCTGCTTGGGGTACTGAAATGACCGAGATCTCCCGTGCCGATGCGTTGCGCACCGCCGGTCTGGCCGCCGCGGGTTCACTGCTGCTCGGTGCGGCGACCACCGGCACCGCGCACGCGGCCGGGCGCACCCACCCGAACGTCAAGCTGATCCAGGACTACTACGCCGCCTACGCCACCGGGGACCC
Organism: Amycolatopsis sp. NPDC045836; assembly: GCF_056431745.1. NCBI lineage: Bacteria > Bacillati > Actinomycetota > Actinomycetes > Pseudonocardiales > Pseudonocardiaceae > Amycolatopsis > Amycolatopsis sp. NPDC045836. The sequence continues at coordinate 59,261 of NZ_JBWKKF010000027.1, forward strand.
GCGGCAGCTCCGCCCGTTCTTCGCCGAGGACATCCGCTGGACCATTCCCGGCCACCACCCGCTCGCCGGCACCAAGACCGGGATCGAGGAGGTGCTGGCCTTCTTCGCCGAGCTGAACCGCGCCGGGTTCCAGGCGCAGCCGATCTTCCTCGCCGCCGACGGCGAGTGGGTGGTCGACCTGCACCGCGGCTGGAGCACCAAGCCCGCCGGGCTGGACCTGACCTGGGCGCTGGCCTTCCGGATCCGGGGCCGCAAGATCGCCGAGGCGATCAACTTCCCCGGTGACCAGCACGCCGCGGACGCCTACTTCTGGCAGGCCTACCCGCTGGCCCCCATCCCGGACCGGCTCGCCGGTTGACCTCCACCGCGCTGGAGCTCCTACCGTCGCCCCCATGAGCGACGCGCTGATCGTGGTGGACGTGCAGAACCTGTTCGTCGAACTGGCCGGTGCCGCCGGGCCCGGCGTGCTGGCCGAGGTCAACCGGCACGTGGCCGCGGCGGTGCGGCGGGGTGAGCCGGTGTTCTACACCCGCGACTACGCCCCCGTCGACCTGCCCGACGGCGATCCGGAGGGCCGGACCGACCTGCACCCGGACCTGGACGTGCGGGGCACGGTGGTGGACAAGGGGCCGGGCAAGCGCGGCGGGTTCTCCGGCTTCCTGCTCGCCCCGGTGCTCGAACCGCAGCAGGGCCACGGCGGTGGCGGGCTCGGCCCGCTCGCCGGGCTGCTCGCCGCGACCGGGGCGCGGTCGGTCACCGTGGTGGGCATCGCCACCGACATCTGCGTGGCGGCCACCGCCAGGGACGCGGTGCGCCTGGGTTACCGGGTCACCGTGCCGCTGGCGGCCACCGCCTACGCGAACCCGCCGGACCCCGGCGGCGAGCACCCCGTGCTCGGGGAACTGCGTGCCGCCGGGGTCCGCGTGCTCAGCCGGTGAAGTTGACATCGCTGCAGAAGTAGTACGACTGGTCCAGGTGGCTGGCCTGCCAGATGGTGTAGACGATGTGCCTGCCGGTGCGGGAACCGGCGCTGACGTCGATCACCTTGTTGCTGGTGGGCGCGGTCTTCCCGACCTCCTTGACCAGCTCCAGGTTGCCCCAGCCCAGCGGCTGCGTGAGCGGGTCGAAGCCCTGCTCGGTCAGGTACACCCGGTAGTAGTCGGCCCCGTGCAGGGCCTGGTCGAGGACGTTGACCGAGAAGTTCCTCGGCTTGTTCGCCGCCTTCCAGTCGCCGACGGCGTCCATCGAGTCGTACCGGCCGTCACCGGTGCGGCCGGCACTGCACAACTGGCCGTCCGGGATGGCGCCCTGGTGGTCGCCCTTGACGTTCTCCCGGTACAGGCCGTTCCAGTTCCACATGGCGTTCGTGTCGTGTTGCCACGCCTGCCAGCACATCGGGTCCTCGGTGGCCATCGCCGGGTTCTGGAAGTCGTCGCCCCAGCGGTCCCAGCAGCCGTAGTTGCGTGACGGCGGGTCGACGGCCGAGCCGTGCGCGGCGGCGGTGCCCGCCGCGCCGGTGAGCACGAGCACCGCGGCCGAGAACAGTGCCGCGGCGCGGAGTCGGTTGGACATGGTGTCTCCCGGTGGCGGGGAACGGGGCCGGTCGATCCGGTCGATCCACAGTGGATCGACCGGCCCCTGGGGGTTACAGCGGGGGGTAGGCGTTCTGCATCAGCTGCTGGAACTGGGCGGAGAACCAGTGCCCGGACAGCGGCGCGTCCGGCAGCGCACCGGACTTGTTGTAGTTGTTGAGCGCGTTGCCCCCGTAGTTGGGGTCGCACATCTGGTCGAAGCCCTTGCCCTCGTCGTTCGGGATCTCCTTGCTGGCACCGTCGGACTCACCCGGCGGCTTCATCCACACGTAGGCGTCGATGCCCGAGGCCGGGGCCGCGGTCGGCCGCTCGCCGAGACCGGCACCGGACTGGTTGCACCAGTTGCCGATGTGGATGCGGCGGTCGTAGCGGCCACCTTCGACGTAGGTGTCCACACTGGTCTTCGGACCGGGGCCGGCCGGCCGCGCGGCGCCGCCCCAGCCGTTGCGCGAGGTGTCGATCAGCATGCCGATCCCGGACGGGAAGCCGACCTTGACCAGTTCCTGGCGGAACGCCTGCGCGAAGGAGAGCTCGTCGACGTACCAGTTCCAGTCGACCCACTTCGACTGGCGCACGGTGGTGCCGTTCACCGTGTCGTTGACGGTGAAGTTGTTCTCCTTGAGCGCCGAGTAGTTCGCCGTGTTCGTGATGAACCCGTGCACGTTGGCCGGCGTGCTGCCCTCGGCCTTGGCGGCCTCGAGGAACTGCAGGGCGGAGGCGTTGAAGTTGTTGTCCCAGCCGATCCAGCCGTGGTGGGCCGCGTCGATGTAGTTGTAGACGTTGCCGATCGCGCCGAGCTTGTTCAGCGCGTAGCCGATGCCCTTGACGTAGTTGCCATTCTGCTTCATCTGGTCGCACTTCGGCATGGCCGTCGGGCGGCCGCTGACGTTCGTCACCAGGTTCGGCAGCGAGTCGATCTCGATCGTGGTCACGATGCGCAGGTTCGCGTACTTCGCGTCGGCCATGATCGAGGCGATCGGGTCGATGAACTCGGCCTTGTAGCGCGGCAGCTCGTCCGGTTTCAGCTCACCGTTGGAGGCCAGCGCCGCGCAGTCGCGGCCGGGGAGGTTGTAGACCACCACCTGGACCACCAGCGGCTGCCCGCCGGACTGCTGGACCGCGGCGTCGAGGTGGTCGCGCAGGCCCATGCCGCCGTTGACGCCCTCGATCGCGGCGATCCGGTCCAGCCAGACCCCGGTGGGCTGGTTGGCGATCCGGCTGCCGCCGGGTTCGGCATTGGCCTTGGCCGACCACTCGGGGTTCACGTACACCTTGGCACCGGCGTACGGGTTGTCCACCCTGGCCTGAGCCGGGGCCTGCTCGGCTCCCGCCGACACACCCCCGACGCCGGTGAGCAACGAGACCGACGCGAGCGAAACCGCCGCGGCCAAGCCACGAAGCAGCCGATTGCCGGGCGCGCCCCTAGCGAAGGCAGAACGCATGATGACTCCTTTGTCATGATCTTTCAGGGAGAGCCTGGGAACGCTCCCAGAACCAGGACTCTAACCCGAGCGGGCCTGGCTCCGGAAGCCCTTTGGCCTAAACTAGGCCGAGCGAGGGAATTTCCCACGGCGATCGCCGCAGTCACCCTCCGTGGACGCAGAAATGGCGCATTCCCCGGTACAAATCGAGGAATGCGCCATTCCCGGTGGTCCGGCGGTTCAGCCGATGGCGAGTTCGTAGGCCCGCTGCGGCACGAACTGGCCCGCCTGCGCGATGCAGCCGTCGGCCTCACCGGGCAGCTTCACCCACAGGAACGCCGCTATCTGACCGTCTCCGGTGTTCGTGGTGCTCGGCGTGCCGATCTTGCGACCAGGCGGGTCGCACCATTCACTGCCCGCCGGTCCGTTGCCGTTGCGGGAAGTGTCGATCACCGCGCGCAGGCGGCTGTCGCCGACCGCGGAAAGAACCGACTTCGCGAAATTGATCTCGTCCGCGGTGCGCCGATAGTTCGACACATTCGTGGAAATCCCGTCCGCGCTCGCGGAAATGTCGGCCGCCTTGAGCCGCGCGGCCGCCTCACCCGGGTTCAGCCACGCCGAATGGCCGATGTCGAAGTAGACCTTCGCCTGCGCCGAACCGGCTTTCAGCGCCTTTCCGGCATACGCCATCGACGCGCTGGTTTCGGCCTGCTGGGCCGGGGTCTGGCAGTTGGTCATCAACGGCAGCACGTCGGGTTCGAGCACGATCGCGGCCGGCCGCCCGGCCAGCCCCGCCGCCACCTCGTCCACCCACTGCCGGTAAGCCGGGTGCGACGGCGCACCGCCACCACTCGCGCCGCCGCAGTCCCGGTTCGGCACGTTGTAGACCACCAGGATCGGCACCTCGCCCGCCGCCGCGGCGGCGCCGACGAAAGTGTCCACCTGGGAGCGCACCGTGCCCGTGTTGGTGGTGGTGAACCACCGCGCCTGGGGAACGCTCGCGATCCGGTCCCGGATCACCGGGGTTCTCGAGTCCCCCGGGTTGGCCGCCACCCACCGGGCCGCGTTGGTCTCGGGGTCCACATAGAACGCCGGCTCGGCGGCGTGGCCGGAGCCACCGGGGACCGCCACCGCGGTGGCGCACACGAGTGCGCCCACCGCGGTGAGCCGCTTGCTGATCGCCATCCATACCTCCGATTACTCGGCGGAACAAGGATGGGAGCGCTCCCAAAGCTGTCTCAGTGTGGCGTCGGCGGCGCCGGGTGTCAAGGCGGGACCGTGCTGGGAGGGTTCCCAGTATCATGCTGGGCAGCAGCGGGAATCCGAGTGGAGTCGGGGAGTCACAACATGACGAGTACTGGTCGAGCCCGGACGAGCGGGCGCCCCACCCTGGAACAGGTGGCGGTGGAGGCCGGCGTGTCCCGTGGCACCGTCTCCCGGGTGGTGAACGGCTCGCTGGAGGTGAGCCCGCGTGCGCTCAAGGCCGTGCAGGAGGCCATCCGCAAGCTGGGCTACGTGCCGAACCAGGCCGCGCGCAGCCTGGTCACCCGGCGCAGCGACACGGTGCTGCTGGTGGTCTCCGAGTCCGAGGCGCGGGTGTTCGGCGAGCCGTTCTTCGGCAGCCTGGTCCGCGGGCTGAGCCAGGAGCTCTCGACCACGCCGCTGCAGCTGCAGCTGATGATGGCGAGCACCGCCCGGCAACACGATCGGGTGGAACAACTGGTGCGCAACGGACACGTCGACGGGGTGGCGCTGATCTCACTGCACGGCGACGACCCGCTCCCCCGCAACCTGGTCGCGGCCGGCGCGCCGGTGGCGCTGAACAGCAGGCCGATCTCCGACATCGGCTCCGTGCCCTACGTCGACGCCGACAACCTCTCCGGCGCCAAGGCCGCCACCGAGTACCTCTACCAGCAGGGCCGCCGCCGGATCGCCACCATCACCGGGCCGCAGGACATGGCCGCCGGGATCGACCGGCTCAGCGGCTACCGCTCGGCGCTGCGGGGGCGCCGCGGTGGTGCGCGCCTGGTCGCCCAGGGCGACTTCGGCCAGGCCAGCGGTGAAGCCGCGATGCGCGAGCTGCTGGAAAAGGACCCGCAGCTCGACGCCGTGTTCGCGGCCAGCGACCTGATGGCCGTCGGCGCGCTGCGGGCGCTGCGCGCGGCGGGCAGGCGGGTGCCCGACGACGTGGCGGTGATCGGTTTCGACGACTCCGAGATCGCCCGCAACATCGACCCGATGCTCACCAGCGTCGCCCAGCCGGTCCAGCAGATGGGCCGTGAGCTGGCAAAACTGCTCATCGCGCAGATCCGCGAGCCGGAGACCCGGCTCAGCCCGGTCATCCTGCCCACCGAGCTGGTCACCCGCGAGACCGCCTGATCGGGTGGCCGCGGGGTAACGCTCCAGAAACGGTTTCTTGACACCCGGGGAGACCGGGGACACACTCGCCTGCACTGGGAGCGCTCCCATAGCGCTCCGACACGACCTATCCGGAAAATAGGGGCAGAAGTGCGAAACCGGCCAAGAAGAACACTCACCCTGTCGGCGGTCCTGGCCTCGGCGGCACTGCTCGCCGGCGCCTGCGGCTCGTCGGACAGCGGCGAACCGGCGGATTCAGGCGGGCCGATCGAACTGACGATCGCCACCTTCGGCGAATTCGGTTACGAGGAGTTGCTGCGGGAGTACCAGTCCACCCACCCGAACATCAAGGTCACCGAGCGGAAGACCGGCAAGGCCGGGCCGCACCACCAGAACCTGATCGCCAAGCTCGGCGCCGGCTCCGGCCTCGCCGACATCGAGGCGGTCGAAGAGGGCCACCTGTCCAACGTGCTGGACAAGGCGTCGCGGTTCAACGACCTCAGCCAGATCGGGCCGGCCGACGCCGGTGCCGACCGCTGGCTGCCGTGGAAGTTCGAAGCGGGCAAGAGCAAGGACGGCAAGCTGATCGGCTACGGCACCGACAGCGGCCCCCTGGCCATGTGCTACCGCAAGGACCTCCTCGAGGCCGCGAACATGCCATCGGACCCGCAGAGCGTCAAACCGCTGTTCGAGACCTGGGAAGCCTACTTCCAGGCCGGGCAGGAGTACGTGAAGAACTCCGGCGGCAAGCCGTGGTTCGACTCGGCGTCGCAGAACTTCAACGCCATGGTCAACCAGCAGGAGGTCGGCTACCTCGACCGCAACGACAAGCTGACCCTGGACAACAACCCCGGCATCAAGCGGGCGTGGGAACAGGTCACCCAGGCGGTCTCGCAGGGCCAGTCGGCCAAGCTCAGCGCGTTCAGCAACGAGTGGAACAGCGGCTTCAAGGAGGGCGCGTTCGCCACCAAGGCGTGCCCGGCGTGGATGATCGGCGTGATCAAGGAGCAGAGCGGGCCGGAGAACGCGGGCAAGTGGGCGGTCACCGACGCCTTCCCCGGCGGCGGCGGGAACTGGGGCGGGTCATACCTGACCGTGCCCAGCCAGTCGAAGCACCCGAAGGAGGCCGCCGAGCTGGCCGCCTGGCTGACCGCGCCGGAGCAGCAGCTCAAGGCGTTCGAGGCCAAGGGCACCTTCCCCAGCCAGACCAAGGCGCTGGAGTCGCCGCGGCTGGCCGCGCAGACCGAGCCGTTCTTCGCCGGCGAGCCCAAGATCGGTGAGCTGTTCGCCGCGCAGGCCCGCAAGATCGCGCAGCCGCAGTACAAGGGCCCCGGTGACGGGCAGATCCAGGAGAACGTGACCGCGCCCGCGCTGCAGGCGGTGGAGCAGGGCACCTCGCCCGCGCAGGGCTGGCAGCAACTCGTCGACGGCGCCAAGAAGATCGTCGGGTAACGCACAGATGACCGTTGTGCAGGCACCGCGGCGGGACGAACGCCCCTCGGCCGTCCCGCCGCGGCCCACCTTCCGGCAACGACTGTCCAAATGGGACGTCAAGTTCTCGCCGTACGCCTACATCGCCCCGTTCTTCGTGGTGTTCGGACTGGTCGGGATGTTCCCGCTGCTCTACACCGCCTACGTTTCGCTGTACGACTGGGAGATCGGCGACGACGACCCGCCGTTCGCCGGCTTCGACAACTACGTCGAGCTCTTCGGCGACGGCCAGTTCTGGAACGCCGTCGGCAACACGCTGTCGATCTTCGTGCTCTCCAGCGGCCCGCAGATCGTGATCGCGGTGCTGCTGGCGGCGATGCTGAACACCCGGCTGCGCGGCCCGACGGGGTGGCGGGTCGGCATCCTGCTGCCCTACGCGGCCAGCCTGGTGGCCATCGGCATCATCTTCGCCAACCTGTTCGGCAACCAGTACGGCCTGCTCAACTCGGTCTTCGAGCTGTTCGGCCTCGACCGGGTGGACTGGCAGGCGGGCACCCTGTCCAGCCACGTGGCCATCGCGGTGATGGTGAACTGGCGGTGGACCGGGTACAACGCGCTGATCGTGCTCGCCGCGATGCAGGCGATCCCGAAGGAGATCAACGAAGCCGCGGTGGTCGACGGGGCCGGGCCGGTGCGCCGGTTCACCAGCGTCACCCTGCCGCTGCTGCGCCCCACGCTGATCTTCGTGGTGATCACCTCGACCATCGGCGGGCTGCAGATCTTCACCGAGCCGAAGCTGTTCGACGTCGGGCAGGGCTCGAACAACGGCGGTTCCAGCAACCAGTTCCAGACCGTGACGCTCTACATGTACCAGCAGGGCTTCGAGAACTTCGACCTCGGCTACGCCTCGGCGATCGCCTGGGTGCTGTTCCTGCTGATCGTGGTGATCGCGCTGGTGAACTTCCTGATCACCCGCCGGCTGGCGGGCACCGGAGGAGGACCTCGATGACCGCGGCGACAACGTTGACCGGACCGGGGACGACCCGGCCCAAGGTGGCCAAGCTCGGCAGGCCGAACTTCTTCGTCTACGCCACGCTCGCCGCCTTCGTGCTCGGTTCGCTGTTCCCCTTCTACTGGTCCTTCCTGGTGGCCAGCCGGGACAGCGGCATGCTCACCGAGCGCGTGCCCCCGCTGCTGCCCGGCGGGAACTTCTTCGCCAACGCGGCGGAGGTGTTCGATTCGGTGGCGTTCTGGAAGGCGCTGGGCAACAGCGTCCTGGTGGCCACCTCGGTCACCCTGTCCACGGTGCTGTTCTCCTCGCTGGCCGGGTTCGCCTTCGCCAAGCTGCGCTTCCGCGGCCGCGACCCGCTGTTCGTGTTCATCGTGGTGACCCTGGCGGTGCCGACCCAGCTCGGGGTGATCCCGCTGTTCATCGCGATGTCCGAGCTGGGCTGGGCCGGTGGGCTGCAGGCGGTGATCGTGCCGAACCTGGTCACCGCGTTCGGCGTGTTCTGGATGCGGCAGTACACCGTGGACGCCGTGCCGTACGAGCTGATCGAGGCGGCGCGGGTGGACGGGTGCAGCATGATCCGGACCTTCTGGCACGTCTGCCTGCCCGCGGTCCGCCCGGCGGCCGCGGTGCTGGCCATGTTCACCTTCATGACCTCCTGGAACGACTTCCTCTGGCCGCTGATCGTGCTGGACGCGGGCAACCCCACCGTCCAGCTGGCCCTCGAACAGCTGCAGAGCGGTTACTACACCAACTACTCACTGGTGCTCGCCGGTACCACGCTGGCCACCATTCCGATCTTGATCGTCTTCCTCCTGCTGGGCCGCCAGATCGTGGCCGGCATCATGCAAGGCGCTGTGAAAGGGTGAAAATGTCGACTATTCCGCAGGAACTCGTCACCGAGCCGGAGCTGCGGTTCCCGGAGAAGTTCCTCTGGGGCGCGGCCACGGCCTCGTTCCAGGTGGAGGGTTCCACCACCGCGGACGGTCGGGTGCCGTCCATCTGGGACACCTTCTGCGCGCGGCCCGGTGCGGTGCGCAACGCCGACACCGGCGACCCGGCGGCCGACCACTACCGGCTGATGGCCGACGACGTCCGGCTGATGGCCGACCTCGGTCTCGGCGCCTACCGGTTCTCCATCGCCTGGCCGCGCATCGGCACCGACCCCGCCGCGCCCAACCAGGCCGGGCTGGACTTCTACCGGCGGCTGGTGGACACCCTGCTGGAGCACGGGATCACCCCGTGGCCCACGCTCTACCACTGGGACCTGCCGCAGTCGCTGGAGGACAGCGGCGGCTGGGCCAACCGCGAGACCGTGCACCGCTTCGCCGAGTACACCGACGTGGTGCTCGGCGCGCTCGGTGACCGGGTGCACACCTGGACCACGCTGAACGAGCCGTGGTGCACGGCGTTCGCCGGCTACGGCAGCGGGCGCCACGCCCCCGGCCGGGCCGAGCCGGACGCCGCCGTGGCCGCCGCGCACCACCTGATGCTGGCGCACGGCCTCGCGGTGGACGTGATCCGCGCCCGCGGCGGGAAGGAGGCGGGCATCACGCTCAACCTGTTCCCGGTGCACCCGGCCGATCCGGACGACATGGTCGACGTGGAGGCCGCCCGCCGGGTGGACGGGGTGCAGAACCGGATCTTCCTGGAGCCGATCCTGCAGGCCCGCTACCCGCTCGACGTGCTCGACGACCTGGCTCCGTACGGCATCGGCGAGGTGATCAAGGACGGCGACCTGAGCACCATCGCCGCCCCGATCGACATGCTCGGCGTGAACTACTACCGCGACCACCACGTCTCCGGGCACTCGGACGAGACCTCCGGGCTGCCCTCGGAGTGGGTGGGCGTGGAGTACGCCAGCTTCCCCGCCCGCGGCCTGCCGCTGACCGACTCCGGCTGGGAGACCAATCCCGGTGAGCTGACCGCGCTGCTGGTGGACCTGCACCGCAAGTACCCGCGGTTGCCGCTGTACGTCACCGAGAACGGCGCGGCCTACCCGGACCAGCTCACCGACGGCCGGATCGACGACCACGACCGGGTGGCCTTCCTGGAATCCCACCTGGCCGCCGCGCACGAGGCCATCGACCGCGGCGTGGACCTGCGTGGGTACTTCTACTGGTCGCTGCTGGACAACTTCGAGTGGGCCGAGGGCTACGCCAAGCGGTTCGGGCTGGTGCACGTGGACTACGCGACGCAGCGGCGCACGCCGAAGCTGAGCGCCCAGCGGTACTCGCGGATCATCCGGGACAACGGCCTGCACGCGAACGGGCTCGGCTGATGGCGGCCGTCTCCTACGCGGGTGCCAGCCGCGTGTACGCGGGCAAACCGCCGGTGCGGGCGGTGGACCAGCTCGACCTGGACGTGGCCGACGGGGAGTTCCTGGTCCTGGTCGGCCCGTCCGGCTCGGGCAAGTCGACCGCGTTGCGCATGCTCGCCGGGCTCGAGGAGATCGACGAGGGCACGGTGCGCATCGGTGAGCAGGACGTCACCTCGATCCCGTCGCGGGACCGGGACATCGCCATGGTGTTCCAGAACTACGCGCTCTACCCGCACATGTCGGTCGCGGAGAACATGGGCTTCGCGCTGAAGCTGCGCCGCACCCCGAAGGCGGAGATCCGGGAACGCGTGCTCACCGCGGCCAAGTTGCTGGACCTGGAGCCCTACCTGGACCGGAAGCCGAAGGCGCTCTCCGGTGGGCAGCGCCAGCGGGTGGCGATGGGCCGGGCGATCGTGCGCGAGCCGTCGGTGTTCCTGATGGACGAGCCGCTGTCCAACCTGGACGCCAAGCTGCGGGTGGAGACCAGGGCGAACATCGCCGCGCTGCAGCGGCGGCTGGGCACCACCACCGTCTACGTCACGCACGACCAGGTCGAGGCGATGACCATGGGCCACCGGGTGGCGGTGCTCAAGGACGGGCTGCTGCAGCAGTGCGCCACCCCGCGCGAGCTGTACGACCACCCGGCGAACTCGTTCGTGGCCGGGTTCATCGGCTCGCCGTCGATGAACCTGCTGACCGTGCCGATGAACGGCTGGGGCGTGCGGATCGGGGCCCACGAGGTGCCGCTGCGACGCGACCAGCTGCGGGACGCGAAGTGGGCCGGGCTGGACGAGGTCACCCTCGGCGTGCGGCCGGAAGCGCTGCGGGTCGTCGGTGACAGCAGTGAAGCCTGTGACCCCGGTGACGCCGTCAAACTGACGGTGGACCTGGTGGAGGAACTCGGCGCCGACGCACTCGTGCACGGCACCACCCCCGAGGACCATTCGCTGGTGCTGCGCATCGACGGCAGGCTCGCGCCGTCCATGGGCAAGACCCTGCGGCTGGTGGTGCGCGACGCCGGCGACCTGCACCTGTTCCACCCGGTGACCGGGGAACGCCTCAACGCCTGATCGCGGCGCGGGAACGGAAGTGGCTCCCGGGGCGGAAACGCCCCGGGAGCCACTTCCTCGTGCTCACTTGCAGGTCGAACCGTTCACCGTGAAGCTCGCCGGTGCGGTGGCCGGTCCGGAGCTCGAAGCGTTGAACCCCATCGTCACCGACGCGCCCGGTGCCACCGAGGCGTTCCACGGCAGGTTCTTCGCCGTCACCTCCGCCCCGCTCTGCGACCAGGTCGCCGACCAGCCGTGCTGCAACTTCTGGTTGCCGCTGAAGGCGAACTTCAGGGTCCAGCCGTTCCAGGCCGCCGCGCTGGTGTTCTTCAGCGTCACCGAGGCCGTCAGCCCCGAGTTCCAGCCGTTGGCCGTGTAGGTCACCGAGCAGGCCGGAGCTTCGACCACGGACTTCTCCGCGGCCCAGTTGGCCAGCCAGGCCAGGGCCGAGTTCCAGTTCACCGTCACCTCGTTGACCGAGTACGCCTCGATGTGGTCGACGAAGCACCGCTGCGCCGGGCAGCCCTTGAGCAGCCCCGCCGAGATCGGGTCCTGCAGCGCGCTGTTCGGCCCGCCCGAAAGCGCTCCGGGCGGCGCGATCGGCAGCGACGGGTCGAGCTGGTTCGCCCAGTGCCGGTGGTGCACGTTGCGCACCGGCTGGTCACCCCACCCCGAGACGTAGGAGTAGTTCACCGGGTTGCGGCCGAGCAGGTAGTCCATCACGGCGAACACGCCCTCGCGGTACTTCGCCTGCTTGGTGAAGTCGTGGGCCAGTGCCAGCACCACGCCGTTGTTCGCGATCAGGCCGTTCGAACCCCATTCGTAGGAACCGTCCTGGGTCCGGTAGGGCGCCGGGTGCCCCTGCTCGGCCATCTGCGCCAGGTGCCCGTCGGCGGTGGTGGTGATCGCCTGCCGGATCGCGGTGACGTCGGCCGCGGGCAGCGCGGTGGGCACCAGCGCCAGCGTGATGTCCCCGAGCGCACCGGTCGAGCCCCAGTCGAAGCCGCGCGTGTTGAGGCTGACGCCCTTGTACAGCGGCGACCCGGTGACGTCCGCCCGGTACCCGCTCCCGCCGGTGGTGGCGAACAACTCGGCCGCCGCCCAGTAGAACTCGTCGGTCACCGTGCCGTCGCTGTAGGCACCGCCGCCGACGCCGTCGTTCGGGTCGGCCAGCTTCGCCGGGTTCGCCAGCGCGGCCTGGTACGCCTTCTCCGCGGACGCCAGGGTCTGCGCGGCGAACGCGGGGTCGATGTCCTTCCACAGCCTCGACGCCTGCGCCGCCACCGCGGCCAGGTTCAGCGTCGCCGCGGTGCTGGGTGCCGACAGGCGGCGCGGCTGCGGGTCCTCGTGCGGCAGGGTCGGCAACCCGGTCCACTGCGCGTCGTGGATCTTGTGGTGGGCCATGCCCGCGAACGGCTGGCCGTCGGGCACCTGCATCTTCAGCAGGAACTCGACCTCCCACCGGGCCTCGTCCAGGATGTCGGGCACGCCGTTGCCGCGCTCCGGGATGGCCAGCTTGCCGTCGCCCAGCGCCGACGCGTCACCGACGCGCACCGCCCGTTCGTACTCGTTGAGCAGCTGCCACACCGAGATGCCGCCGTTGACCACGTACTTGCCGTGGTCCCCCGCGTCGTACCAGCCGCCGGGCACGTCGAGGGTGTAGTCGCAGCCGATCCCGGTCAGGCACGGCACGTCGTTGTCACCCTTGTTCGGGGCGACGTTCAGGTGACCGGCGGGACGGGCGTGCTCGGCGCCGGCGTACTCGGCTTCGATGGGTGTGCCGCTGCGCTGGTGGTAGAAGAAGGCCAGCGAGTCGTACCGCAGGCCGGCCAGCACGTCGGTGGCGATGTCGAACGGGTGGCTGGTGTCCTCGCCGACGGTCAGCGTGTACCCGGTGCCGACGGTGTCGTAGCTGGAGAAGTCCACCTGGTGCACGTGCTCCCCGGAGTTGGGGTCCAGGCCCTTCGGGGTGCTCTGGCCGCTCGCCACCGCCGTGCCTGCCGCGTTCTTCAGCGTCCACGGCAGCGGCGTGGTGGCCTCGTTGGCCACGCTCGCCCGCTTCGGCAGGCCGGGCAGGTAGCCGGTCTGGTTGACCCGCACCGGCGCGGCGGGCTCCAGCCCCGGCGGGGGCTCCACCCCGCCGATCAGCGACACGTTGTCCACGCAGATCGTGTTGTCGAAGGACTGGCCGCCGAACCAGAAGGCCAGCTGCCCGTTCCCGGCGGCGGGGAAGTCCAATGTGGACTCGAAGGTGTGGGTGAAGGTCTGCGGTTCCGGGGTCAGCTGCACCTCGGTCCTGGTGATCTGCCGGTACGGGTCGACCGCTTCGCCGGCCACCGCGGAGATCGGCTGCGGGGTGACCGCCCGCGCGTCGAACTTCAGCGTGTAGGACTGCCCCGCTTCGAAGGCCACGCCGTTCTGCCCGACCAGCGCGTCGTAACCGTTGACCGTGCCGCCGGTGACGTTCGTGCAGAACTGGCCGCCGACCACCGAACCGGTGGTGCCGGCGCCGTTCCACCACGGATTGACCTCACCACTGGCGAAGTCGCCGTTGACCACCCGCTCGTATTCGGCGGCGGCGGCCGCCGGTGGCAGCGCGAGCAGCCCGGCCGCCAGCAGTGCGCCGGTGGCGGTCAGCGCACGCCGTCGTGCTCTGTTCCCCATCGCTTGGATCTCCTTTGTCTCCAAAAGGGTGGATGGCCGCCGTAAGTGTCCAACCCGGACCGGGTCGATGACCTCGGGAAACGGCGACTAGGAGCGCTCCCAGAAGGTACCCGGGCGAACGCCGCTTTGGGAAGGTGGCCGGGCCACCGGGACGGTCCGTGGCCCCACCTCACCCTTTCGGCGCAGCCCGCTGGCCGAATCGGGCGGGCCACCCCGTGCGCGGTTCCCCCGGCGGCCCCGGCCGCGCTATGGTTTTGTCCCCTTGGGAGCGCTTCCACGGTTTTCCTCGCGCGCATCGGCGCACGCGAAGGGTTGGGAGAAAGGAAGCGAAGAGTGAAAAAGAAAAAGGCGGGTACCGTACTCGCCGCGGTCACCGCGCTGGTGGCCGGATTGCTCACCACGGTGCTCGGCGCGAATCCCGCGTCGGCGCACGGCGCGATGATGAAAGCGGGCAGCCGCACCTTCCTCTGCTGGCAGGACGGGATGACCCCGCAGGGCAACATCGTGCCGGTGAACCCGGCCTGTTCGGCCGCGGTGAACCAGAGCGGGGCGAATTCGCTCTACAACTGGTTCTCCGTGCTCCGGTCGGACGGGGCGGGCCGCACCCGCGGCTTCATCCCGGACGGGAAGCTCTGCTCGGGCGGCAACCCCAGCTTCGCCGGCTACGACGGCGTCGGCAACTGGCCGCTCACGCACCTGACCTCCGGGGCGAATTTCAACTTCTCCTACAACGCCTGGGCCGCCCACCCCGGCTGGTTCTACCTCTACGTCACCAAGGACGGCTGGAACCCGGACGCCCCGCTGCGCTGGGACGACCTCGAGGACCAGCCGTTCCTGACCGTGGACCACCCCTCGGTCACCGGTTCGGTGGGCAGCGTGGAGGGTCAGTACAAGTGGTCCGGCGCCCTGCCGTCCGGCAAGAGCGGGCGCCACATCATCTACTCGGTGTGGAAGCGCTCGGACAGCGCGGAGACCTTCTACGGCTGTTCCGACGTCACCTTCGACGGCGGGAACGGCGAGGTCACCGGGGTCAAGGACAGCACGGGGACCCCGCCGGCGACCGGGAACTGCATGGCGCACTACCAGGTCACCAGCACCTGGAACGGCGGCCACCAGGCCGACGTCACGGTGATGAACCACGGCACCACGGCGCTGTCCGGGTGGCGGGCCGAGTGGACCCTGCCCGCCGGGCAGTCGATCAACAGCGTGTGGAACGGCAGCCACACGCAGTCCGGGTCCCAGGTGACGGTGCGCAACACCGGCTGGAACGCGTCGGTGGCGGCCAACGGCTCCACGAAGTTCGGGGTGTCGGTGAACTCGCCGGGCACCAGTCCGGCCGTGCCGTCGATGACCTGCCAGAGCCCGTAGCCGATCCCGATCGGCATCACTGGGGCGGCGGCCTCAGTGATGCCCGTGCTCGGGATCGGTGAACACGCAGCCGTCGACGTCGGCGGGCACCTGGGGCACCTCCTCGTCGCGGTAGTCGCAGCGGAAGTAGTACAGGTCGAGCGCGCTGACGCCGAGGAAACCGGCCGAAACGGCGAATCCGTTGCCGAAGGCGAAAGCCGGTCCGTCGCCGATCTTGCCCTCGGTCATCGCCTGCCGCCAGGACCGCTGGAACTCGATCTGCCGATCACCGCCGAACAACAGCAGGCCCACCTTCGGGTATTCGGCGGAGACCGCGCAGGTGGCCCATTCACTGACGAACGGCTCGTACAGCGCGGCGATATCCGCGCCGACGAAGGCACGCAGATCGGCGGGCTTTTCCACCGCCACGCGCTCGCATTCGCCAGCCTTCTCCCGGATCCAGCCCACCACCTGGTCCATCGATTCCAGGCGCGTGGTGAGCGCGGCCGCGCCGCGCTCGGCGAGCGGCTGTTCCGGGGGGCTCGGCGAACACCCGGCGAGCACTCCGAGAGCGATCAGCAAGGCAGCACCGACCCGGTTCATCCTGGCCTCCGGCAAAGTTGGATTGGGAGCGCTTCCATTGGCACGTTAGCCCGCCAACGCCTGGGGGACAACGCTTTGCGCACCGGCGGTCACACCACCCTTCCCAAACGGGCCAACCGGGGCCTACACTTCTGGGAGCGCTCCCAAAAGAAGATCATGGAACTCCGGGTATGCCCTCGACGAGGAGGCCGCAAGTGCCCCACCGCCGCTCGACAGTGCTGTTCGCGGCCGCCGCCCTGCTGCTGACCACCGTGGTCACGCCGGGCACCGCACTCGCCGAAACCGGAACCGGAACCGGGGCCGCTTCGTTCAACTACGGCGAAGCGCTGCAGAAGTCGATCCTGTTCTACGACGCCCAGCGCTCCGGTGCGCTCGGCGCGGGCAACCGGGTGAACTGGCGCGGGGACTCCGCGTTGGCAGACGGCCAAGACGTCGGGCTGGACCTCTCCGGTGGCTTCTACGACGCCGGTGACCACGTCAAGTTCGGCCTTCCGTTCGCGTCGAGCATGACCATGCTCGCGTGGGGCGCGGTGGAGGAACCGGCCGCGTACGCGCGCTCGGGCCAGCTGCCGCACCTGAAGTCGAACCTGAAGTGGGGCACCGACTGGCTGCTCAAGGCGCACCCCGAGCCGAACGTCCTCTATGGACAGGTGGGCAGCGGGAACCCCGACCACGCCTGGTGGGGCCCCGCCGAGGTGATGCCGATGGCGCGGCCCTCGTACAAGATCGACGCGAGCTGCCCCGGTTCGGACCTGGCCGGTGAGGCCGCCGCGGCGCTCGCCTCCTCGTCGATGGTCTTCGCCGGTGACGACCCGGCATACGCGAAAACCCTGGTGCAGCACGCGAAACAGCTCTACCAGTTCGCCGACACCCATCGCGGCAAGTACAGCGACTGCATCACCGACGCGGCGAACTTCTACCGCTCGTGGAGCGGCTACCAGGACGAACTGGTCTGGGCGGCGGCCTGGCTGTACCGCGCCACCGGCGATGCCGCCTACCTGGCCAAGGCCGAGTCGGAGTACGACCGCCTCGCCACCGAACCGCAGAGCAGCGAGCGGTCCTACAAGTGGACGATCGCCTGGGACGACAAGTCCTACGGCGCCTACGTGCTGCTCGCGGAACTGACCGGCGGCCAGCGCTACTTCACCGACGCGAACCGGTGGCTCGACTTCTGGACCACCGGCCACAACGGCCAGCGCGTGCGCTACTCCCCCGGCGGGCAGGCGTTCCTGGACACCTGGGGCTCGCTGCGCTACGCCGCCAACACCGCGTTCGCCGCGCTGGTGCACAGCGAGAACGTGACCGACCCGGAACGCCGGGCGCGGTACCACGACTTCGGCGTGCGGCAGATCGACTACACCCTCGGCGACAACCCGCGGAAGTCGAGCTACCTGATCGGCTTCGGGCAGAACCCGCCGCGCAACCCGCACCACCGCACCGCGCACGGCAGCTGGACCGACAACCTCCAGCAGCCCGCGCAGAACCGGCACGTGCTGCACGGCGCGCTGGTCGGCGGCCCCGGCCAGCCCAACGACTCCTATGTGGACGACCGAGGCGACTACGTGGCCAACGAGGTCGCGCTCGACTACAACGCCGCCTACACCGGGGCGCTGGCCAAGCTCTACGACGAGTTCGGCGGCACCCCGCTGGCGAACTTCCCGGTCGCCGAGGTCCCCGACGGCCCGGAGCTGTACGTGCAGGGCGCGGCCACCCAGCAGAGCGCGACCTTCACCGAGGTGAAGCTGTACGTGGTGAACACCTCGGCCTGGCCGGCGCGGGCGCTGACCGGCGGCCGGGTGCGCTACTACTTCACCCTCGACGGCGCCACCACCCCCGCCCAGCTCTCGGTCACCACCAACTACAACCAGTGCGGTGCGGCCTCCGCGCCGATCCAGCACAGCGGGAACGTGTACTACGTCGAAGTGCCGTGCCCCGCGCCGATCGCCCCGGCCGGGCAGAGCGCGCACCGCAAGGAGATCCAGGTCCGGATCACCAGCGCGGGGGCCTGGGACCCGGCCAACGACTGGTCCTACACCGGACTGCCGTCCGGCAGCGGGGCGCAGCCGGTGAACACCGAGCACATCGTGCTCACCGATCCGGCTGGCGACGCCGTCTGGGGTGCGATCCCCGGCGGCAGCTGACCGGCTCCGGCGGGCCGCCGGCCGCAACTCCGGCGGCCCGCCCTCCTGCCCCGGCCCGGGGCGGCTGACGCGCGCCGTCCCGGACCGGTCTCCAACTTCGGTTTTCCGGCTGGATTAGGAGGAAAGTTGAGATCACGATTATTCGCCAGGCCGAGGCGGGCCAGGCCGCTCCCGGCACTGGCCGCGGTGGCGCTGATGGGCACCGCGGCCACCGTGGGGCTGACCCCGGTGGCCGGGGCCGCCGACATCGCCTGCACGGCCACCTACAAGGTGGGCAGTGAGTGGGGCAACGGGTTCGGCGCCACGGTGGACGTGCGCAACGAGGGCACCGAGCCGATCGCCGACTGGAATCTCACCTGGACCTTCGCCGACGGCCAGCAGATCACCCAGCTGTGGAACGGCACCCACACGCAGACCGGGGCCGCGGTGAGCGTGCACGGCCCGGCGTGGAACCGCACGCTGCTCGCGGGCAGCACCTTCCAGGTCGGTTTCAACGCCAGCAAGGGCGCGCAGAACCGGGTGCCTACCGACTTCGCGATCAACGGCACCGCGTGCACCGGGGTGAACAAGGCGCCGGGTGTGCAGCTGACCAAGCCCGCCGCGAACTCCTCCTACGCCATCCCGGCCGAAATCCCGATCGAAGCCGCGGCGACCGACAGCGACGGCACGGTGCAGAAGGTCGAGTTCTACGCCGGGACGCAGTTGCTCGGCACCGACACCTCCGCGCCGTACCAGCACAACTGGACCGGTGCCGCGGCGGGTGAGTACTCGGTGACCGCGAAGGCGTTCGACAACAAGGGCGCCACCTCCATCTCCAGCCCGGTCGCGGTCAAGGTGCTCGCCGCGCCCGCGGTGGTCGCCACCCCGTCCACGGTCAACGTCAAGCAGGGCGGTTCCACCACGGTGGACGTCAAGCTGGCGGTCCAGCCGAGCGGGCCGGTCACGGTGAGCGTGGCCAGGACCGCGGGCAGCGCGGACCTGACCGCCACCCCGGCGACGCTGTCGTTCACCACCGCCAACTGGAACGTCGGACAGCCGGTGACCATCAGCTCGGCGGGCAACGGTGGCGAGCCGGCCACGGCGAGCTTCTCGCTCACCGCGCCGGGGCTGACCGCCGCGCCGATCGAGGTGTCCGAACTGGACCCGTCCGCCTCCGACTACCAGGCGGCGTTCCTCGAGCAGTACCACAAGATCAAGGACCCGGACAGCGGTTACTTCCGCAACTTCGGCGGCCTGCTGGTGCCGTACCACTCGGTGGAGACGCTGCTGGTGGAGGCACCGGACCACGGGCACCAGACCACCTCGGAAGCGTTCAGCTACTACCTGTGGCTGGAGGCGGCCTACGGTCAGCTGCAGGGTGACTGGGCGCCGTTCAACGCGGCCTGGGCCTCGATCGAGAAGTACATCATCCCGGCCAAGGCCGACCAGCCCAGCAACGACAAGTACAACCCGTCGAAGCCGGCCACCTACGCGCCGGAGCACCCGCGGATGGACAAGTACCCGGCACAGCTGGACACCTCCGTCCCGGTCGGCGCCGACCCGATCGCCGCCGAGCTGAAGGCGGCCTACGGCACCGACGACATCTACGGCATGCACTGGCTGATCGACGTCGACAACACCTACGGCTTCGGCCGCTGCGGGGACGGCACCACCGCCCCGGCGTACATGAACACCTACCAGCGCGGCTCCAGTGAATCGGTGTGGGAGACCATTCCGCAGCCTTCGTGCGACACCTTCGCGCACGGCGGCCCGAACGGCTACCTCGACCTGTTCACCAAGGACGCCAGCTACGCCAAGCAGTGGAAGTACACCAACGCACCCGACGCCGACGCGCGCGCGGTCCAGGTGGCCTACCTGGCCAACCAGTGGGCCACCGCGCAGGGCAAGGGCGCGCAGGTCGCCGACACGGTGAAGAAGGCGTCGAAGATGGGCGACTACCTGCGGTACGCCATGTTCGACAAGTACTTCA
This sequence comes from Amycolatopsis sp. NPDC045836, assembly GCF_056431745.1. Taxonomy (NCBI): domain Bacteria; kingdom Bacillati; phylum Actinomycetota; class Actinomycetes; order Pseudonocardiales; family Pseudonocardiaceae; genus Amycolatopsis; species Amycolatopsis sp. NPDC045836. The sequence goes on from NZ_JBWKKF010000027.1 coordinate 79,165, forward strand.
AGCGGATCGGCAACTGCGTCGGCCCGGCCAGCTGCCCGGCGGGCAGCGGCAAGAACAGCGAGCACTACCTGATGTCCTGGTACTACGCCTGGGGTGGCGCGACCGACACCTCGGCGGGCTGGGCGTGGCGCATCGGGGACGGGGCGGCCCACCAGGGTTACCAGAACCCGCTGGCCGCGCACGCGCTGGCCAACGACCCGGCGCTGAAGCCGGTGTCGGCCACCGGCGCGCAGGACTGGGCCAAGAGCCTGGACCGGCAGCTGGAGTTCCTGCAGTGGCTGCAGTCGGCCGAAGGCGGTATCGCCGGTGGCGCGACGAACAGCTGGGAAGGCCAGTACGCCACCCCGCCCGCCGGGCTGCCGACCTTCTACGGCATGTACTACGACTGGCAGCCGGTCTGGCACGACCCGCCGAGCAACCGGTGGTTCGGCTTCCAGGCCTGGGGCCTGGAGCGGGTGGCCGCGCTCTACCAGCAGACCGGGGACGCGCGGGCGAAGAAGATCCTGGACAAGTGGGTGCCGTGGGCGATCGCCAACACCACCATCGGCACCGGCGGCCAGTTCGCCATCCCGTCCGACCTGGAGTGGACCGGCACCCCCGACACCTGGAACCCGTCCTCGCCGGGCGCCAACAACGGGCTGCACGTCAAGGTGCTCAACCACAGCCAGGACGTCGGCGTGGCGGCTTCGTACGCGAAGATCCTGCTGAACTACGCGGCGAAGTCGGGCAACGCGCAGGCCAGGACCACGGGTGAGGGCCTGCTCGACGCGATGCTGGCGCACAGCGACGAGATCGGCATCGCCGTGCCGGAGACGCGGACGGACTACAACCGGTTCGACGACGAGTACAACTCGTCCACCGGTGAAGGCGTCTACGTGCCGCCGGGCTGGACCGGGGAAATGCCCAACGGCGACCAGATCGCCGCCGGGGCGGACTTCCTGTCCATCCGGTCGTTCTACACCGACGACCCGCAGTGGCCGAAGGTGCAGGCGTACCTCGACGGCGGACCGGCGCCGACGCTGACCTACCACCGGTTCTGGGCGCAGGCCGAGATCGCCACGGCGTTCTCGACCCACGTGCAGTTGTTCGGGACGGCGTGAGGCCGTAACCGGACAACCGAAGACGCGGTCGCTACATCGCCGTTCGCGACCGCGAGGCCAGGCCCGCCATCCGCCGGTGGCGGGCCTGTGCCTTTGGTCGCGCCTCCGGCGCGACGGCGAGGTCGCTGTTGAGCCGGTCACTGGAGCGGGGGGGGGGGGAGAAGGGAGGAGGCAACACACACCCCCCCCCCCCACCCACCAACCCACCCCCACAACAAACCCGACAAAAGACACCTTGCCCCCACACACAAC
>NZ_JBWKKF010000027.1:80526-96889 GCF_056431745.1 Amycolatopsis sp. NPDC045836
GTTTTTGCTTCTCCCCTCCCTGCTAACGAGCGAGGGATGTTTGTAACTGGCCGTCCGCTGAGGGGGCTCCCTCCGTGTTGGGCCCCCCCCCCCCCCCCCCACTCCGGTGACCGGCGCGACCTCGCGAGAGTGCATTCGGAAGTCAGGTCATTGCCCCCACCTACGAGAAATCTCCCAAGAGGTGTGACATGAAGAGAAAACTGGCACTGATCAGTGCCCTGCTGGCCGCCATGGCCGCATTGGTGACACCAGCCGGCGCGGCCCCAGCCACCGGGTTCCAGGTGCAGAACGGCAGGCTCTACGAAAGCAACGGCGCCGAGTTCGTGATGCGTGGCGTGAACCACGCGCACACCTGGTACCGCGGCGAAACCAGTTCGTTCGCCAGCATCAAGGCGCTCGGCGCGAACACCGTGCGGGTGGTGCTGTCCTCTGGCCACCAGTGGACCAAGAACGACGCCGCCGACGTGGCCAACGTGGTTTCGCTGTGCAAGCAGAACCGGCTGATCTGCGTGCTGGAGGTGCACGACACCACCGGCTACGGCGAGCAGGCCGCCGCCGTTTCGCTGGACGCCGCGGCCAGCTACTGGCTCGAGGTGAAGAACTCGATCATCGGCCAGGAGAAGTACGTCATCGTCAACATCGGCAACGAGCCGTGGGGCAACACCGGGCACGCGGGCTGGACCGACGCGACGAAGTCGGCGATCCAGAAGCTGCGGGCGGGCGGCCTCACCCACACGCTGATGGTCGACGCGCCGAACTGGGGCCAGGACTGGTCGTTCACCATGCGGGACAACGCGGCTTCGGTGTTCGCCGCGGACTCGCTGAAGAACACGATGTTCTCGGTGCACATGTACGGCGTGTTCGACACCGCCGCGGAGATCACCGACTACCTCGGCCGGTTCACCGCGGCCGGGCTGCCGATCCTGGTCGGCGAGTTCGGGCACGACCACTCCGACGGCAATCCCGACGAGGACACCATCTTCGCCACCACCCAGGCGCAGCGCCTCGGTTACCTCGGCTGGTCCTGGAGCGGCAACGGCGGCGGTGTGGAGTACCTGGACATGGTCACCGGCTTCAACCCCTCGGCGCTGACCCCGTGGGGGCAGCGGATCTTCAACGGGGCCAACGGCATCAAGCAGACGGCGAAGGAAGCCACCGTGTTCGGTGGTGACAACGTTGACACCCAGGCGCCGACCACCCCGGGCACCCCCACGGCGTCCGGCGTGACCGCCACCGGCGTCAACCTGAGCTGGCCGGCGTCGACCGACAACACCGCCGTGACCGGTTACGACGTGGTGCGGATCAACGGCACCACCGAAGCCGCCGCGGTCTCCACCAGCACGACCTCGGCCGCGGTCACCGGCCTGACCCCGAACACGGCCTACACCTTCGCCGTGTACGCCAGGGACGCGGCGGGCAACCGCTCGGCGCGCTCGGGCACGGCCGCGGTGACCACCGCCCCGGTGGGCACCGGCTCGTGCTCGGTCGGCTACCAGGTCACCGGCCAGTGGCAGGGCGGCTACCAGGCGAAGCTCACCCTGACCAACACCGGCACCAGCGCCCTCGACGGCTGGCAACTGGGCTGGACCTTCACCGGCGGGCAGACCATCACGAACATGTGGCACGGCGTCCCGGCCCAGACCGGCGCGTCGGTCGTGGTCACCAACGCGACCTACAACCGGCTGCTCCCGGCCGGCGGCTCCGTGGAAATCGGCTTCACCGGCTCGTGGACCGGCAGCAACCCGGCGCCCGGCGCCTTCGCCCTGAACGGCGCCCCCTGCTCGACGACCTGATCCCCACAGCACACCACCCCAACCGGCGGCCGGGCACCAACCCCGGGGGCCGTCCACACTCCCCCGGAAAAACCAACCGGCCGCCGGACCACCCGACCCAGGGAACACCACACCCCTGAAGACCACCCAGCGGCCAGAGCACCGACCCCGGGAAGCCCAACACCCCAAAACCAACCAACGACCGACCACCAACCTCAAACCCCCCAACCCACCACCACCCAAACTCCCCAGAACACCCACCACCCAACCGGCAGCCGGGGCACCCACCCAGGGGCGCACCCACACTCCCCCGCCCCACCCCGGCCCCAAGCCAAGAACACGGCGAAGACCTCGTTGTCAAGGCATCTTTCCCGCCTTGACAACGAGGTCTTCGCCGTAGTCACACTGAAAAACCGGGGTGGCTCCCCGCCGCCATCACCCCCGTCGCCCCGTCACCTCACCCGCGGCAGCAGCCACACGACCCCCACCCCCACCAGCATCCCCGCCGCCGCCAGCCACATCGCCCCCACGCCCCCACCAGCCACCGCGAGCAACACCGCCAACCCCACCGCATTCCCCACGTTCAACGTCGTCGAAGCCAGCCCAGAAGCCACCCCCTGCTCCCCCGGCCGCACCCCCGTCGCCGCGGCGATCCACATCGCGGTCCAGACCACGCCCTGCGCCACCCCGGACACGACCAACCCGGGCACGGCACCGGCGACCGACCCCGCGCCCCAAGCCAGCACCGCCGTGCCCGCCACCCCCACGGCGAACGCGCCCAGCAACGTGGTCCGCACCCCGAGCCGGTTCACCAGCCGCTCACCCAGCTGCGTCCCGGTGGCGATGGCGATCGAGGGCACCAGGAACAGCAACCCCGTCTGCAGCGCGCTCAGCCCGTGCCCGGTCTGCAGCAGCACGGTCAGGAAGTACGGCAGCGTGCCGAACGTGGCCATGAACAGGAACGTCACCGCCACCGCCACCACCAGCGTGCGGTTGCCCAGCAACCGCAACGGCAGCAGTGGATCCCGGCCCCCGGCCTCCAGCCGGAGGAACACCGCCAGCAGCACCACCGCCGCGACCGCGGCCACCACGATCTCCGGGGCCGCCCAGCCCGCCTCCGGCCCCTGGACCAGTGCGAACACCAGCAACGTGGCCCCGGCGGTGGCGGTCAGCGCGCCGGGCAGGTCGAAGCGCCGTCCAGCCCGGGAACCGCGGTCGCGCGGGATCACCACCAGCGCGGCGATCGCCACCGCCCCCGCCAGCGGCACGTTCACCAGGAACACCGCCGGCCAGCCGAACGCCTCGGTGAGCACACCGCCGAGCAGCGCGCCGATGGTCAGCCCGCTCGCCCCCGCGCCGCCCCACACCGCCAGCGCCCGGTTGCGCCGCGGTCCCTCCTCGAACAGCGTGTTGAGCAGCGACAAGGTCGACGGCAGCAGCAGCGCGCCGCCGATGCCCTGGACCGCCCTGGCCACCACGATCAGCCCCGGTCCGGTCGCGAGCCCACCGGCCAGCGAGGACACCGCGTACACCGCCAGCGCGGTGACGAAGACCCGGCGGCGGCCGAGCAGGTCGGCCGCGCGCCCGCCGAGCAGCAGGAACCCACCGGCGAAGACGACGTAGGCGCTGACCACCCACTGCTGCGTCCGCCCGGGAAACCCGAGGTCGGCGCCGATCTCCGGCAGCGCCACGAAAACGATGTTGAGGTCGAGCGAAAAGATCAGCTGCGCCAGTGCGAGCAGCGCGAGGCTCCAGCCGGGCCGGACCCGCGTCCCGGAATCAATAGTTCGCATAAACACGTACTGTACGTCTGTACGTCAACAGACGTATCAAGGAGTAGGATGGCCGCGTGTTCTCCCAGCACCCCGAACGCGACCAGATCCGGCTGGACCAGGTACTGGCCACCCTGGGCAACCCCATCCGGCTGCGCATCGTGCGCGTGCTCGCCGACGGCACCGAACGCAGCTGCGGCAAGATCATCGACGGCATGTCGAAGTCGACGCTGACCCGGCACTGGCGGGTGCTGCGCGACAGCGGGGTGATCTGGCAACGCCCCTACGGCCGGGAAAACCTGCTCTCCCTGCGAAGAGAGGACCTCGACGCCCGGTTCCCCGGCCTGCTCGACGCCGTGCTCAACGCCGAGACCTGATGATCACCGTCCCCGCCCGCTTGCTGGCCTTCGGAGCCTGGCAGCACGCGGGCGCGGACGGCCGCCACTGGGTGGAAGAACTGCCGCGGACCTGCGAGGGGTTGTGCCAACGCTGGTCGCTCAGCCCGGACGGCGAGGCGCGGCACGGGTACCACGCCATGGTGCTCCCGGTCCGCCGGGACGGGGAACCGCTGGTGCTCAAGGTGTCCTGGCCGGACGAGGACATCGCCAGCGAACCCCGCGCACTGTCCATCTGGGACGGGCGGAACGCGGTCCGCCTGCTGGAGTCGGATCCGGCCCGGCACGCGGTGCTGCTGGAACGGGCCGACCACACCCGTTCGGCGCACGCGGTCGAGCCCGAGGACGCGATCCCGCTGCTGGGCGGGCTGCTGCGCCGGATGGCCGTCCCGGCGCCGGGAGACCTGCGCCGGGTCTCCGCGATGGCCGGGGGGATCCGCGACACGCTCGACGAACGCTGGCGTGCCGCCGGGCAGCCGTTCCCCCGCTCACTGGCCGAGCGCGTCGGGCACCTGGCCGGCGAACTCGGCGAACTGCCCGACCCGTACCTGGTCAACCGCGAACTGGCCTACCGCAAGGTGCTCGGCGCCACCAGGAACCCGTGGCTGGTGATCAGCCCGCGGGCGGTGGCCGGTCCGCTGGAGTTCCAGGTCGCGCCGCTGCTGTGGACCCGGCTGCCCGAGATCGGCGGGCGCACCGCGGTGCTCCGGCAGTTCCGCCGCCTGGCCGTCGCCGCCGGCCTCGACCGGGACCTCGCCCGCTCGTGGACCGTGGTGCGCTGCGCCGACCACCTGCTGACCGGCCTGGCCGCCGGGTTCACCGAGGAACCGGTGCGCTGCCGCCTCCTGCTCGACACCTTCTTCGGCGCCCGTTGACGGCGCTAGGCTGGGACCCGTGCTTCGCGTCGAACGGGCGATCGGCGCCGTGGTGGGGTCCGCGGTGGGCGACGCCTTGGGGGCTCCGTGCGAATTCGGCCCGCCCGGGCGGTTCTCGCCGGAGATGGGCGGCGGGGGCGGCTGGGACCCCGGCGAGGCCACCGACGACACGCAGATGGCCGTGCACCTCGGCCAGTCCCTGCTCGAGCGCGGTGGCCTGGACCCGGCCGACGTCTTCGCCCGCCTCCGGCGGTGGGCGCACAGCGGTCCCAAGGACATCGGCATCCAGACCGGGGCCGTGCTGAACAGCGGTGACCCGTGGAACCTCGCCGCCGCACTGCACTTCCAGACCCACGGCAGCGCGGCGGGCAACGGGTGCCTGATGCGGGCCGCGACCTCCGCGGTGTACTTCGCCGGCCGGGGCCGGGAAGCCACCATGGCCGCCGCCCGCCGCATCGCCGCGCTCACCCACGGCGACGCGGCGGCGTGGGAGGGCACCGCGATCCTGCACGAACTGCTCCGGCTCGCCCTCGCCGGCACCGACCCCCTCACCCGGCTTCCCGGCGTGCTGACCGCGGTCGTCCCGCGCCACCGCCGCCGTTACGAGACGGTGCTGGCTCCCGGCTGGCACCCCGATCAGGCCACCGAGCCGAACGGCGCGGTCTGGCCCTGCCTCGGTTCCGCCGTGTGGGCCCTGCGCACGACGGCGACCTTCGAGGGCGCCCTGCGAGCCGCCATCGACCTCGGCGGGGACACCGACACGGTCGCGGCGGTGACCGGTGCGCTGGCGGGTGCCGTGCACGGAGCCGGCGCCATCCCCGCCAGGTGGACCGAGCCCCTGCACGTGCCCCTGCCGGGCGGGGACCGGACGCTCTACTTCGCGGACCTGGTCCACCTGGCGGAACGCCTGGCCGAAGACCGATGAACGTGAGCAGCAGCGGGAGCTGACCGGCGTGACGACCTCGCCGCCGTCACGCCGGTCCGGGGCTACCCCTTCACCGAACCGGTCAAGCCGCCGACGATGCGGCGTTCGGCGAGCATGAAGAAACCCAGTGCCGGGATCATCGACAACGCGGTGAACGCCAGCACCCGCGCGGTGTCCTGCGAGTACTGCGACTGGAAGGTCGCCACCCCCAGCGGCAGGGTGAAGTTCCCCGAGTCGTTGAACACCAGCAGCGGCAGCAGGTAGGCGTTCCAGCTGGTGACGAAGGCGAGCACGGCCACCGTGGTCAGCGCGGGCGCCGACAGCGGCAGCAGGATGCGCCAGAAGAACCCGATCCGCGTGGCGCCGTCGAGCACCGCCGCGTCCTCGATTTCCGACGGGATCGCCCGCATGAACGGCCGCAGGATCACGATGGTCACCGGCAGCGAGAAGGCCGCCTCCGGCAACGCCACCCCCAGCGGGTTCTCCAGCATGCCCAGTTGCCGCAGCAGCAGGTACAGCGGCAGGGTGGCCACGCCGATCGGGAACAGCAGCCCGACGGTGAACAGGGTGTACCACGCCTCCCGCCCGCGGAAGGCGTACCGCGACAGCGCGAACGCCGCCATCGAGCCCAGTGCCACCGCCAGCACCGTGGCGACCACCGCGATCAGCAGGCTGTTGCGGAGGAAGGTCCAGAACTCCGGTGCGGCCAGGATCTCCCGGTAGTTGTCGAGCACCCACGGGCTGGGCAGCCCGACGGGGTCGCTGTTGATCTGCGGCGTGGTGCGGAACCCGCCGAGGATCACGAAGATCAGCGGCACCACGGTGATGCCGATGACCAGGATCGCCACCAGGTAGGCGATGGTCTGCCGCTTCACCGGGTCACCGCCCCTTCGGTGTCGCGCCGCAGCGCGAATCGCTGGTACAGCAGGGCGAAGGTGAAGCAGATGATGAACAGGATCACCGCCACCGCGCTGCCGAAACCGAACTCGTACCGCTTGAACCCGTGGTCGATCAGGTAGGTCGCCATCGTGGTCGAGGCGTTGGCCGGGCCACCCAGGGTCATGATCCAGACCAGGTCGAACAACTGCAGCGAGCCGATCACCGACAGGAAGATCCAGATCCGCACGGTCGGCCCGAGCAGCGGCAGGACCACGTGCCGGGTGGTCTGCCAGGCCGTCGCGCCGTCCAGCGCGGCGGCCTCCCGCACCTCCGCCGGAATGCCCTGCAGCCCGGCCAGCAGCAGGATGATGCCGAACCCGATGTACTTCCAGGTGATCACCACGAACAGGGTGAACAGCACCAGGTCCGGGTCGGCCAGCCACTGCCGCACCAGCCCGCCCAGCCCGGCGGCGCCGAGCACCTGGTCGGCGAACCCGCCGGGTTGCAGGATGAGCAGCCAGATCACCGCGGTGATCGCCTCCGAGAGCACGTACGGCGCGAAGACGATCACCCGCAGGAACGCCCGCCCGCGCAGCTTCCGGTTGAGCAGCAGCGCCAGCGCGATGCTCAGCGGCAGCTGCACCACCAGCGAGAGCACGGCGATGACCACGTTGTGCCACACCGCGTTCTGGAACACCGAGCCGGTCAGCGCGTCGAGGTAGTTCTTCAGCCCGGTGAACTCGCCGAGCGAGCCGAAACCCGTCCACGAGTACAGGCTGTAGTACACCGCCAAGCCCATCGGCACCAGCACGAAGCCGACGAACAGCAGCAGTGCCGGGCCGAGGAACAGGGTCAGTTCGAGCTTCCGGCGGAGACCGGTCGGAGCAGCGCTCACTTGTTGCCCGCCGCCGCCTGGTTCACGGCCGCCACGATCGACTCCGGCGTGCCCTGCCCGGCGAAGAAGTTGGCGATCGCGTCGTTGAGCGCCTGGCCGACGCTGGTGGGCAGCGCGATGTCGAAGTAGGTCTGCCGGAACGGGGCCCGCTGGGTGTGCTCGAACACCTGCTTGAGCGAGTCGGTGGTCAGCGCCGGGGCCGCGGCCGGGTTCACCGGCAGGCCGGCGCCGATGGCGGCGAGCTTCTCCTGCACCGGGGTGCTGACCAGGTACTCGAGGAACTTCGCGCAGGCCGCGGCGGCGCGCGTGGTGCACGAGAAGCCGTCACCACCGGCGAGGATCGCCCCGGGGGCACCGGCACCACCGTTGACCGCGGGGAACGGGAACCAGCCGAGCTTCGAGTTCAGGTCCTTGTCCGAGGTGAGCGAGGCCATCGTGTCCGGGGTCCAGTCGCCCTGCAGTTCCATCGCGGCCTGGCCGTTGGCCACCATGCCCGCCGAGCTGCCCGCGCCCTGCTGGGCCGGGGTGCCGACGAAACCGGGCTGGAACGGCTGGGTGTCGAGGAACGCCTTGAGGTCCTGACCGGCCCGCACCCAGCACGGGTCCTCCATGCGCACGGTTTCCACGGCCTTCTTCAGCTCGTCGGGCGAGCAGTGGCGCGCGGCCAGGTAACCCCAGTAGAACGCGTCCGGCCAGCGGTCCTTGCCGCCGACCGCGATCGGCGCCACCCCGGCGGCCTTCAGCTTGGTCACCGCGGCGTTCAATTCGTCCATTGTGGACGGCGGAGTGGTGATGCCGGCGTTGGCGAAGATGTCCTTGCGGTACCAGAAGCCGACGGTGTGCGCGGCGTAGGGCACCCCGAACTGCTTGCCGTCGGCCTGGTAGCCCTCGGCGATCGGGCCGAGCGTGCCGATCCACGGCTCGGTCTGCTTGGTGATGTCGGCGACCTTGCCGGACGGCAGTTGTCCCGCGCCCTGCCCGCCACCCCACTGCTGGTAGATGTCCGGTGGGCTGTCCGACTGCAGCGCGAGCGGGATCTTGGTCTGGAACTGCTCGTTCTGCACCGGTTCGATCTTGAAGCTCACCCCGGGGTTCGCGGCCTGGTAGTCGGCGGCGACCTGGTCCCACAGCGCTTTGCGGGTTTCGGTGGTGCTGTTGTGCCACCAGGTGAGGGTGACGGGCCCGTCCGCGTTCTCACTCGCGCTGTCCCCGCCGCCGCTGCAGGCGGTGAGGGCGGCCGCGGTGACCGCGGTGAGCAGGAAGGCGCAAACGTTCCGGATTCGGCGCATGATGGTCCACTCCTGACGACTTCGGCCGAGCTGGACCGGGCTTGGCAACCCAGTGAGGCTAGAGAGTTTGCGCCCTGGTCGGGCTCGTGTCAATCGTTGTCGATAACGTTTTACAGAGCTAGCATGAGCCGGTGCAGCCAAGCTCCCGTGTGACCATCAGGGACGTCGCCGAACGCGCCGGCGTTTCGGTGGCGACCGTGTCCAAAGTGCTCAACCAGCGGTACGGCGTCGCCGCCGCCACCTCCGCTCGCGTGCGTTCGGTGATCGAGGAACTGGGGTACGAGGCCAGCCTGGTCGCCCAGAGCCTGCGCAACCACCGGACCAACGTGATCGGCATCCTGGTGGCCGACCTCGAACCGTTCAGCACCGAGTTGCTCAAGGGCGCGGCCGACGCGATCCGGGGTTCCGGCTTCGAGCTCGTCGTCTACTCGGCGGGCGGGCGCACCGACGACAAGGCGGGCTGGGAACGCCGCTACCTGTCCCGGCTGAGCGGCACCCTGGTCGACGGCGCGCTGCTGGTCACCCCGGCCGCCTCGCTGGAACCCCGCGCGGGCACCCCGGTGGTCGCGGTCGACCCGCACACCGGCTCGGCCGAGCTGCCCACCATCGACTCGGACAACCTGCGTGGTGCGCAGCTGGCCGTCGAGCACCTGCTCGGCCTCGGCCACCGCCGGATCGCGCTGCTCACCGGCCGTCCCGACCTGCAGTCGGCGCACCTGCGCGAAACCGGCTACCGGAACGCGCTGGCCGCGGCGGGCGTGCCGGTGGACGAGAAGCTGGTGCAGGTCGGCGCGTACGACCCGGAGGTCTCCGCGGCCTCGGCCCGGCTGCTGCTGGACTCCCCCGACCGGCCGACCGCGGTGTTCGCGGCCAACGACCTGTCGGCCATCGCCACCGTGGAGACCGCGCACGCACTGGGCCTCCGCGTCCCGGAGGACCTGTCGGTGGTCGGCTTCGACAACATCCCGGAGTCGGTGCTGTGCGTGCCGCCGCTGACCACGGTCGAGCAGCCCATCCGCGAGATGGGCCGCCGCGCCATCGAACTCCTCATCCCGTTGATCAACGGGCAGCAACCCGAACCCACGCACGTCACGCTGGACACCCGGCTCGTCGTGCGCCAGTCGACCCGACAGGTGGAGCAGTCGTGACCCTCGATCCCGCGAGCGCCGAACTCTGGCGCGACCCCGCCGCCGCCCCCGCCGACCGGGTGGCCGACCTGATGTCCCGGATGGACACGCGCGAGAAGCTGGCCCAGCTCTTCGGTGTCTGGGTGGGCATCGACGCGGCCGGGGAAATGGCCCCGCACCAGCACGACTTCGCCATCGAACCGGGTGACTGGGACCGGCTGGTCGGCTCCGGCATCGGCCAGCTGACCCGGGTGTTCGGCACCCGGCCGGTGGAGCCGCTGATCGGCGCGCGCGGGCTGGCCCGCACCCAGCGCGAGGTGATGGCCGCCAGCCGGTTCGGCATCCCGGCGCAGGTGCACGAGGAGTGCCTGACCGGGCTGGCCGCCTGGCGGGCCACGGTGTACCCGTCGCCGCTGTGCTGGGGCGCCAGCTTCGACCCGGCGCTGGTCGAGCGCATGGCCGCGCACATCGGCCGGTCGATGCGGCGGCTGGGCGTGCACCAGGGCATGGCCCCGGTCCTCGACGTGGCCCGCGACCTGCGGTGGGGACGCGTCGAGGAAACCATCGCCGAGGACCCGCACCTGGTCGGTGCGATCGGCTCGGCCTACGTGCGCGGGCTGGAGTCCGCCGGGGTGGTGGCCACGCTGAAGCACTTCGCCGGGTACTCCGCGTCGAAGGCGGGCCGCAACCTGGCGCCGGTGTCGATCGGGGCGCGGGAGCTGGCCGACGTGCTGCTGCCGCCGTTCGAACAGGCGCTGCGGGCGGGCGCGCGCTCGGTGATGAACGCCTACACCGACAACGACGGCGTGCCCGCCGCCGCGGACGCGAGCCTGCTCACCGAGCGGCTGCGGGAGGTCTACGGCTTCACCGGCACCGTGGTCGCCGACTACTTCTCGGTCTCGTTCCTGCGCACGCTGCACGGGGTGGCGGGCACCAGGGCCGAAGCCGCCGTGCAGGCGCTGGCCGCCGGCATCGACGTCGAACTGCCGACGGTCGACTGCTTCGGCGCACCGCTGCTGCTCGCGCTGGAATCCGGGGAAGCCGATCTCGCCCTGGTCGACCGCGCGCTGGAGCGGGTGCTGCGGCAGAAGTGCGAACTCGGGCTGCTCGACCCGGACTGGTCGCCGGATCCCGAAGTGCTCACCGAAGGCCAGGCCGACCTGGACGACGCCGGGTCGCGGGCGGTGGCGCGCGAGCTGGCCGAGCGGTCGATCGTGTTGCTGCGCAACGAAGACGTGCTGCCGCTGACCCCGGGCAAGCGGCTCGCCGTGATCGGCCCGCGGGCCGACGACCCCGGCGCGATGTTCGGCTGCTACTCGTTCCCGATGCACGTCGGCGTGCACCACCCCGACGTGCCGCTGGGCGTCGAGGTGCCCACCCTGCTGGAGGCGCTGAGCGGCGACCACGACGTGACCTACGCGCTGGGCTGCCCGGTGGAAGGCGGTGAGGACGCCGGGATCGCCGACGCGGCCAGGGTCGCCGCCGACGCCGAGGTCTGCGTGGTGGTGCTCGGTGACCGCGCCGGCCTGTTCGGCGGCGGCACCTCCGGCGAAGGCTGCGACGCGGCCGACCTGCGGCTGCCCGGCCGTCAGGAGGAACTGCTCGAAGCCGTGCTGGACACCGGCACGCCGGTGGTGCTGGTGCTGCTGAGCGGCCGCCCGTACGAGCTGTCCCGCCAGGCCGACCGGCTCGCGGCCATCGTCTGCGGCTTCTTCCCCGGTGAGGAGGGCGGCACGGCGCTGGCCGGGGTGCTCAGCGGGCGGGTGAACCCGTCCGGGCGGCTGCCGGTCAGCTTCCCGGCGGCCGGGGTCAACCAGCCCGCCACCTACCTGGCCGCGCCGCTGGCCACCCGCAGCGAGGTCAGCACGGTCGACCCGACCGCGCTGTACCCGTTCGGGCACGGCCTGTCCTACGCGCCGATCACCTGGGGCGAGGTCACCGGCGACCAGGGGTGGGCCACCGACGGCGTGTTCCGGCTGACCGTGCCGCTGCGCAACGAGACCGAGCGCGCGAGCAGCGAGGTGGTGCAGGTCTACCTGCACGACCCGGTGGCCGAATGCGTGCTGCCGGTGCAGCGCCTGATCGCCGCGGTGCGGGTGGACCTGGCCCCGGGTGAGGCGCGTACCGTGCGGATCGGCCTGCACGCGGACCTGACCTGCTACACCGGCCGGTCCGGGGAGCGGCAGGTGGACCCGGGTGAGGTGGAACTGCGGATCGGCGCCTCCAGCACCGACATCCGCACCACGCTGGCCCCGGCGTTGACCGGCCCGCGCCGGGTGGTGGGTTTCGACCGGGTGCTCACCCCGGAAATCACCTGGTAATACTTTCGAATTCAGTAACGAAACTATCGGCAGGATGGAAATCGCGTACACTGCGCTCCATGCCAGTGGAATCCGAGCGGAAGCCGGCCGGTGCTCCGGCGCAGGGCAAGGTCACCATCGCCCAGATCGCGGTGGAGGCCGGGGTTTCCATCCCGACAGTTTCGAAGGTGGTCAACGGGCGCACCGACGTGGCCGCCGCGACCAGGGAACGGGTCGAGGAGATCATCCGCCGCTACGGCTACCAGCGGCGCAGCGACGAGCGGGCCCGCCGCTCCAACCTGCTGGAGCTGATGTTCCACGAGCTGGAGAGCATCTGGGCGCTGGAGATCATGCGCGGGGTCGAGCAGGTGGCCAGCGAGCACGACCTGGCCGTGGTGCTCTCGGAGTCCCAGGGCAGGCTGACCCCCGGCCGGGGCTGGCTGGAGAAGGTGCTGGCGCGGCGGCCGATCGGCGTGGTGTCGGTGTTCTCCGACCTCAGCGCCGATCAGCTGGCGAAGCTGGAGTCGCGCAGCATCCCGGTGGTGGTGGTCGATCCGGTCGGTGAGCCGGGTGAGCGCACCTACTCCATCGGGGCCACCAACTGGAACGGCGGGCTGATCGCCACGCGGCACCTGCTCGAACTGGGCCACCGGCGGATCGCGGTGATCGGCGGGCCGGAGCGGGTGCTGTGCAGCCGCGCCAGGGTCGACGGTTACCGCGCCGCACTGGAAACCGCCGGGCTGCCGGTGGACCCGGCACTGGTGCGCTACGGCGACTTCCACGTCGAAGCCGGGCGCGCGCAGCTCACCGAACTGCTCAAGGTGCCCGACCGGCCGACCGCGGTGTTCGCCGGCAGCGACCTGCAGGCCTTCGGCGTCTACGAGGCGGCGCGGGCGGCGGGGCTGCGCATCCCGGACGACCTGAGCGTGGTCGGCTTCGACGACCTGCCGGTGGCCGGCTGGGTCGGCCCGCCGCTGACCACCATCCGGCAGCCGCTGCAGGAGATGGCCGCGGCGGGCACCCGCCTGGTGCTGGCGCTCGCCCGCGGCGAGGAGGCCGAGCACCGGCGGGTGGAACTGGCCACCAGCCTGGTGGTGCGGCAGAGCACCGCACCACCGGTCAGCTGAGCACGCCGAGGAACTGCAGGGCCATCGCGGCCATGCCGGCGCCCAGCGCGTCGTGCCCGGTGCCCGCCATGCTGATGCCCTCGACCCCGGGTGCCGTACCGGGTGCGCGTCCACCCCGGTTCCGGTTGGCCGGTGCTGCTCGGCGTGGTGGGCAGGCCGTGCACGTGGGTCCACTGGGCCAGCTGCTCGCCGAAGTTCGGGTAGCGCGGCGTGGTGTCGGCCGTGCCGTGCCACACCTGCGTGCGCGGGCGCGGCCCGCTGTAGCCGGGATGGGCCGCCCGTACCGGATCTCCCCACCGCTGCGGGGTTTTGAGCAGGTCGCCGTTGGCGCACGCGCTGTTCCAGCCTAGGCCCCGAGCAGCACGTTGGTCGGCATCGCGCCGGACGAGGAACCGGTGGCGTAGACGCGGTCCGCGTCGCCGTTGTGGTGTTTGAGCACGTGGTCGACCATCGACCCGATGCCCTCCGGGCCGCTGCGGGTGGCCGACGGGTAGATCACCACGAAGCCGTGCTGATCGGCCAAGCGGGCGAACTCGGTACCCGAGTGGAAGGCCGGGCCGGAACCGGTGCAGTAATGCACGGCGACCAGCACCGCCGCTTTCGGCGCCACTTTGCCCGGTACGTACAGGTGCATTCTCAGGCCGCTCGGATTGTTGCCGAAACCGGTCACCTCGGTCAGCGCGGTGGCCGGGCGACCGGGGCCAGCAGGGCGGCGAGCACGGTGAGAACGCCGACGAGAACTGCTTTCCTGCGCACGTCCACCTCCAGGGTCGGCGTTCAATGATGCGGCCGCGCACAACGGGACAACAATGACTTTCGAAAAGGTTTCGACGCCGGATTCCCGGCGATCAAGCGCCTTGACGCTGCCGAGGGGCCATTCTATGGTCGAATTGCCAGTTCACCTCTTCGAAACTATCGGAAAGAGGGCTCATGCGCACGTTCCGGGTGGCGGTGGTCGGCACCGGTGGAATCGCCGAAGCAGCACACGTTCCCGCCATCCGGGCCGCCGGTGCCCGGGCGAAGCTGGTCACCGCGGTGGACACCGATCCCGCCCGATTGGCGGTGTTCCAGCAGAAAACCGGTATCCCGGTGGCGTACCAGTCACTGAAGTCCATGCTGCGCACCGAAAAGCCGGACCTGGTGCAGGTGTGCACCCCACCGGCCACGCACGCGGACATCGCCATCGCCTGCCTGGAAGCCGGTTCGTGGGTGCTGCTGGAAAAACCGCCCGCGTTGTCGCTGGCCGAGTACGACCGGATCACCGCCGCCGAACGCGAAGGCGGGCCGTACGCCAGCGTGGTCTTCCAGCACCGGTTCGGCTCGGGTGCGCGTCACGCGGGGCAGCTCATCGGCAGCGGCGCGCTCGGCCGCCCGCTGGTCGCCCTCTGCCACACCACCTGGTTCCGCGACCAGTCCTATTTCGACGTCCCGTGGCGCGGGAAGTGGGCCACCGAGGGCGGGGGGCCGACGATGGGGCACGGCATCCACCAGATCGACCTGCTGCTGGCGTTGCTCGGCGAGTGGACCGAGGTGCGGGCGATGGCGGGCAGGCTGGACCGCCGGGTGGAGACCGAGGACGTGTCGATGGCGGTCGTGCGGTTCGCCTCCGGTGCCATGGCCTCGATCGTCAACAGCGTGCTGTCGCCGCGGGAGGAGAGCTACCTGCGCGTCGACCTGACCGAGGCGACGGTCGAGGTGCGGCACCTCTACGGCTACCACAACAGCGACTGGCGGTACACGCCCGCGCCGCAGGTGACCGACGAGCGCCTGATCGAGTCGTGGTCGCAGGTGCCGGAGGACGTCGGCAGCTCGCACTCGGCGCAACTGCCCCACCTGCTCGACGCCATGGAACGCGGGGAACGCCCGCCGCTGTCGGGTGCGGAGGGGCGCCAGACCCTCGAACTGGTCACCGCGCTGTACCGGTCGGCGTTCACCGGCGCCCCGGTCACCCGCGACCAGCTGCGGCCGGGCGACGTTTTCTACCACCGGATGAACGGGGACGTGAAACTGTGAAGCTGATCGACGGCGACGGCGTGTTCACCGGGTCGGAGGGCGGGGTGGAGTTGCTGCGCTACACCTACCGCCCGGACATCGACGGGTTCGAGTGCCCGAGCCCGAGCTTCCACCCGCTGCGCACGCTGGACGGTGACGTGGTCACCGGCAACCGGCCGCACGACCACCGCTGGCACAAGGGACTGGCGATGACGGTGTCCCACCTGGACGACCAGAACTTCTGGGGCGGGGTGACCTACCTCCGCGACCGCGGGTACCAGGCGCTGGACAACGTCGGTTCGCTGGTGCACCGGGAGTTCACCGCGCTGGCGCCGGAGCGGGTGGCCGAGGAGGTCGACTGGCTCACCGCGGCCGGGGAGAAGTGGCTGGCCGAGCAGCGCACGATGGCGTTCGAGGTGGAGGACGGGGCCTGGACGCTCGACTTCACCACCGAACTGCGCAACGTCCGCGACACCGCCCTGGAGTTCGGCAGCCCGACGGTGCACGGGCGGGAACTGGCCGGGTACTGCGGTTTCTTCTGGCGGGGCCCGCGTTCCTTCGAACACGGCGAGGTGCTCGCCTCGGACGGCCAGTCGGGCCCGGAGCTGATGGGCCGCGCGGCGACCTGGCTGGCCTACCTCGGCAAGCACGACGAGGTGGACCACACCTCGACGCTGCTGTTCACCCCCGACCCGGCCAACCCGGTGCCGGACCCGCGGTGGTTCGTGCGCACCTCCCCCTACGCCGTGGTCAACCCTTCGCTGGCCTTCTACGATCCCCTGCACCTGGCCGCCGGCGACACCCTGCGCCTGCGCTACCGCCTCCTCATCGCCAACGGCTCGTGGCCGCGCGAACGCCTGGAATCCAGGGTGGCTTCGTACACCTGGTGAACACCGGGCGGTGCTGGGGGCCGGGCGCGGCTAGGCCGTGTTTCACATGTGGCGTAGCCAGATGTTGATGGCGGCGATGTTGACGGTGGCCTGGTAGCGCACAGCGAGCTTGTCGTAGCGAGTGG
>NZ_JBWKKF010000028.1:0-93643 GCF_056431745.1 Amycolatopsis sp. NPDC045836
CGGACGAGTTGGTGGTACTTCTCATCCTGCCGCCGAAAGACCCGTCCCCTGCGCTCAGGCCCCCTCAGCTGACACCAACGTCATGACCCGCAACAACTAGCCGGGCACGGGGTCCGTCCGGAGTGGATCGCGCGGATCGAGCGGGTCCGATGTGGAGAAGGGGGCCGACCCCGGGTGCGCAACGCGGTGGCTGCGATCTGGGCGGACCGCCGCATCCGGCGCCCAGTTCAGCGGCACCAGGCTGAACCCCGAGCCGCTGCCGCACGGGTTCGGGCGGCTGACGCCGCGAACGCCACCGCGCGAACCGGAGCCCGGCCCGCGCGGTGGCGTTCGTGGTCGTTCGGTCAGCGCGTGCCGACGCAGACGTTGGGCTTCAGCGTGATCGAGTGGTCACCGCCCCAGTGGGCGCCGGTGCCGACCACGCGGTGCGTGGCCCAGGTGCCGGTGTTCGGGTTGTACCGCGTCCACGCGATCTTCTGCGAAGTGGACGGCAGCAGCGTGCCGTAGATGATGTCCCCGCCCGGCGAGACGAGCTGGGCGTAGCCGCTCCAGTTGCCCGGGGTCACCTGCTCGCGCTGCACCCACGCCTGGGTGGCGTGGTCGTAGTGGAAGCGGATGAGCGCCCCGGCGGTGGTGCGGCCGTAGAGCACGCCGTCGCCGGCGGCGGTGATGGAGTTGAACCGGCCCCAGCCGGTGTCGAGCACCACGCCGGCGTCGTTCTGCCAGCGCTTGGCCGTGGTGTCCCAGACGAACAGGCGCAGGTCACCGTTGGGGTCGATGCGGTAGATCCGGCCCTTCTCGTCCACGGTGAGCTTGTCGCGGTTGGCCGCGGACAGGTAGTGCTGCCAGCCGGTCCCGACCCGCTCACCGCCGGTGAACTCCCAGCTCGGCACGTTCCACAAGCGCAGGTCGCCGTCGTTGAACGGGTCGCCGACGCGGTTCTTCTGGTGCACCGACCAGACGACGCCCGGTCCGGCCTTGAGCGTGCCGGGCACCGAGAACCCGTACGTCCCCAGCGAGGGCCAGTAGTCGACGCCGTCGAGTGCCGGGATCAAGGTGCTGTTGGGCGTGCTGACGTTTTCGGTGTACTTCACCGCGCCCGCTTTGGTGGCGTAGAACCTGGTGAAGATCGAGCACTGGAGGAACTGGTCGGGGTTGTGCTGGCCGAACCAGTCGAGCAGGTCGTCCACCCGGGTCTCCACGGAACCGCCGCGGGTCTCCGACGAGCCGAAGCAGCCCTTCTGCCAGGACGTGCTGTGCACGCCGGCCAGTTCGGGCGCCCACTGGTCGCCCCGGTAGGCGGGACCACCGGCGTCACCGCGGCAGGTGTCCGAGGCGCCCGAGACGGTGAACGTGGTGCCGGAGACCGAGGCGACCGCGGTGTCGGCGACGTGCTGCTTCAGCGGCACCCAGTCGGTGGCGGTCCGGCCGAACCCGGCGAGCTGCAGCGTCTCCGCCTGCTGCGGCGGCCGGGACGGCAGCCGCGCGCCGCCGAGCCCGACACGCGTTTCGAGCCTGGCGAAAACCAGGTCGCGGTCCTCGCGGGGCTTCAGGTCGATGATCCGCTGGGTCAGCTTGTACGTCCCGCCACCCCCTTTCGCCTGCACCGCGCCGTACCAGAACTGGGCGGTGGTGGGCCTGCTCGGCGGTCCCGGGTTGATCCGGAAGCCCTGGGCGGGGTTCTCGGCGAAGCAGCTGGCGGCGGTGACGAGCCACTGGTCGGAGATGAGCGTGCCGGAACAGGAGCGGAAGTTGTCGCCGATGGTGATGCGTGCGGTGTGCCAGTACGCCTCGCCGTAGTCGCCGGTGGGCGTGCCGTTGGTGACCGCGGCGGCCGGTGCGGCCAGCAGCGCCGCGATCGCGGTCGAGGCGGCCAGTGCCGCCACCGAGCGCCTCGCGTATCTCTTGGTTCTCATGGTTTCCATTCCCCAGTCGTTCGGTTGTCGGGACCTATGCGGGCTGACCGTTGACCCAGGAGACCGAGCGGTGGCCCATCAGGGGCGCGCTGGCCACGCCCTGCAACGCGGCCATGCTGTCCGTGCCGAGGCTGCGCGGGGCTTCGTTCTTCCAGTACTGGATCACCTCGAAGTCGGGGTAGTCGTCACCGCCGATGTAGCTCCTGGTGCCGACCTGCTCGTCGATCTTGACCTCGACCCGGCCGTTGACCTGGAACAGCGGCAGCAGCCCGTTGAGCCCGGTGTAGTCCGCGGCCAGGTAGCCGTTCTGCTGGATGCGCACCCGCAGGTCGTTGTCCCCGCCGGGGCTGATCGGGTGGGCGGGGTAGACCCGGTCGGGTACGCGCATCGTGCCACCCGGCGACCAGATGTAGCCGCCTTCCTTGGTGGACTTGGTGACGGTGTAGCTGACCTTGCCCGTGTCGGTGTCCCAGGCCGCGATGATGCGCGCCGAGGCGTTCGGGTCCATCGAGAAGCCGCGGTCGTCGCCGTCGAGCAACCCGAAGGCCGCGTCGTGGGTGTGGATGAAGAACCGCATCACGATGATCCCGCGGCCGGGCATCTTGGCGTTGGTGTCCCACACCTGGTGCACACCGTCGGCCGGGGCACCGCCGAAGAAGTTCCGCATCGCCGCGTCGTAGTTGGGGTCGTTGGGCCGCGGGGGCTGCCCCGGCGGCGGTTCGGGCTGGCGGGCCGCGTCCTCGGCCCGCCTGCGGGCTTCTTCCTCCTGTCGCTTGAGTTCGGCCGCCCGGTCAGCGGCTTCACGGGCGAGCCTGGCCGCGTCGGCGGCGGACCGGCCCGCCGCCAGCGCGTCCGCCCGGGCACGGTCGGCGGCTTCCTTGGCCGCGTTCGCCGAACCGGTGGCCTTGTTCGCCGAGTCCTGGGCGCTGATCACCGACTGCTGGGCCTGGCCGGCGCTGCGGTGCGCGGCCGCTTCGGCTTCGCGGGCCAGCTGGGCGGACCGGGCGGCGTCGGCCGCCGAGCGCTCCGCCTGGTCCGCGGAAGCCGCCGCCTGTGCGGCGTACTCGCCCGCTCGGATCCGGGATTGCTCGGCCTGGTTCGCGTACTGCGAGGCTTGGTCCGCCGCGTGGCGGGCGGTCGCGGCGTAGCTGAGCGCGAGGAAGGCGTTCTGCCGTGCCCCGGCCGCCGACCTCGACGCGGCGGCCAGGTAACCACCGATCTCGGCCACGTGGGCCGCGGTGTCCGCGTCCCGCTGCTGGGCCTGGTGCAGTCCGACGGTGACGAAGGTGCGCACGTAGCTGTCCGGACCGGACAACGCCGCCTGCGCCGAGGCCTTCACCTCGGGACCGCCGGTGTTGAGCGCCTGCCCGACCAGCACGGCGTCGTCGGCACGCCGGGCGGTGTGCTGCCCGACCGCGAGGAACTCGCGCACCTGCTCGATCGTGCCGCTCAGCGCCCGCTGGGCACCCGCGCGCACCCCCGGCCCGCCTTCGTTCATGATCCGGGCCAGCTCGATGCGGTCGTCGTCGTCCTTGCCGGGGTAGTACCGGGTGCGCAGGAACTGCTTGACCTGGTCGTGGCTCGCGGCCAGTGCGCCCAGCGCGGCGGTGCGCTGCGCCGGTTTGGTCGCGGAGTCGGCGATGGCACCCACGCTGGCCCGGTCGTCCCGCTCGGTGGCCGTGGCCAGCGCGGAGCGCACGAACTCGGTGACGTCGGTTTCGGTGCCGGTCAGGGCGAACTCCGCGGCGTCCCGTACCCAGGGACCGCCGGTCTTGACCAGCCGCGCGGCCACCTTCCGGCCGTTCGAGACCACCAGCGCCGGGGCGGCCGCCGGGTCCCTCGCCTGGTCCAGCAGGCGCTGGGCCTCGGCGTCCAGTTTGGCCTGCTGCCCCGCTTCCCAGGCCGCGGCCGCGGCGCGATCGGCTTCCGCCTGCTTCGCCGTCTGCGCCTCGCGCACCTGCTTGTTCTGCTGGACGAGCAGTCGCTCGGAGTCGGCCTTGCGAGCCACGGCGCTGACCTTGTTCGCCGTGGTGACCGCACCTTCGGCCTGGTCGGCGGCGAGGTCGGCCGCGTCCGCCGCGGCCTGCGCCTTGTCCGCCTGCCCGGCGGACTCGCCGGCGTGCAGGTAGGCCTGATACGCCGCGTCACCGGCGGCGGTGGCGTGCTGGGCCGCCTGGTTCGCCGCGTCGCGCGACTCCGCCGCCGCGGCCGCCGCTTCCTGCGCGATGGCCTTGGCCACGTTCGCCGCCCGGGTCGCCTCCGCAGCCGCCTGCCTGGCCCGTTCCCCGGCGCGCCTGGCTTCCTCGGCGCTGGCGCCGGCCTGCTGGGCGTAGTTCCCGGCCTGCAGCGCCGCATCCGCCGCCGCGGTGGCGTTGGCCGCCGCCGACCCGGCCGCCTGCGCCGCGGTGGCCGCCGCGTTCGCCGCGGTCACCGCCGCATCCGCCGCTTGCGCCGCCACCCGCGCGTCCTGCGCGACCCGGTGCGCCTCCACCGACGCCTGCCGCGCGGCCTCGGCGTGCTGCCGGTCACCGGCCGCGGCCTGTGCCGCCTTCCGGGCCTTGGCCGCGGTCTGGCTGGCCAGTGACGCCGCTTGCGACGCCTGTCCGGCCGCGTTGGCCGCCACCCTGGCCGCGTCGTTCGCGGCCCGGGAAGCTTCCCCGGCCACCTGCGCGGCCTGGGCGGCCCGCCCGGCGGCGTCGGCCGCCCGCCCGGCGGCGTTGCCCGCGCGGATCGCCGAATCCTGCGCCGCCTGCGCTTCGCGGGCCGCGGTCTCGCTGGCCTCCTTGGCCAGCCTCGCCGCCTCGACGGCCTTGCCGGAGGCGTCCCTGGCCACCTCGGTCTGCTGCGCGGCCTGGGTTCCGGCTTCCTTGGCCAGATCCGCCAGCTGCGCCACGGAGAGCGTCTCGTGATCGCGTGCCGCCGCGACGAGGTAGCCGTCGAGCAGGAAGGCCCGCACGTCCTCGATCGAGCCGTTGAGCGCGGCCTGCGCCGCCCGGTTCACCGCCGGGCCACCGGCGTTCATGATCTGCCCGACCCGCACCCGGTCGTCGTCGTCCTTGGCGGTCTGGCGGCCGGTGCCGAGAAAGGTCATCAGCTGCTGGACCGTGCCGCTGAGCGCGCGCTGCGCCGCCGCCTTCACCCCGGGGCCGCCGGTGTTGACCAGCTGCGCGATCTGCACGCGCATGTCGTCCTCCCACGGGCGTTGCCACCCGGAGGCGAGGAAGGTGCGCAGGGTCTCCGCCGAACCGCCGAGCGCGGTCTGCGCGGCCCGGCGC
Organism: Amycolatopsis sp. NPDC045836; assembly: GCF_056431745.1. Classification (NCBI taxonomy): domain Bacteria; kingdom Bacillati; phylum Actinomycetota; class Actinomycetes; order Pseudonocardiales; family Pseudonocardiaceae; genus Amycolatopsis; species Amycolatopsis sp. NPDC045836. The sequence continues at coordinate 5,192 of NZ_JBWKKF010000028.1, forward strand.
ACGCCGGGCCCGCCTTCGGCGAGCATCTGCCCGACGCGCGCCCGCAGGTCGTGTTCCTCGGCCACGCCGAACCCGGTGGCCAGGAACACGCGCACGTCCTCGTCGGTGCCCGCGAGCGCGGTCTCCGCCGCCCTCGCCACGCCGGGACCACCGGCCTTCATGATCGAAAACGCCACCGCGCGATCGGTCAGCGCGCTCTGCGCCGCCGGTGGCTGGCCCGCGGTGGCCTGCGCGGGGGCCACCAGCAGGGACAGCGCGGTCATCGCCGCCAGCGGCAGCGCCAGCACCCGTCTCGGTAATCGTCTCGGTCCGGCCATCTCGATCCTCTCGCTCCTGGCAGCACGATGTGCAAGAAATGTCAGAGAATTGAAAAGAAAACGGCTCGGCGGTCCAGCCCCCGTGCGGGGCGGGATCAGCCGCCGAGCAAAATCGAAAGTAGCACCGGACCCGGTACCGGCAATCGGCCGAATGGCTTATCGCCAGTTCGGCTGAGGTGATGGCATTCTGGCCGTTGTACGAATCTCTTCCCCAGCTATGCCGAAGGAAACAACCATGCCATCACCGAAGCTGCCCTCGGGCGTCAAAATCGCGCTGACCGCACTGCTGGCCGGGGCCGCGGTGGCCGGGGCCACCGGCCTCGCCGGGGCCGCGGGCGGTGGCGGAGCGGCGCCGGCCGGGCCCGCCCTGCAGGCCGCGGCGGCGCCCGCGGCCGACGCGCCCGGCCACCTGGTCGAGGACTTCACCCACCCCAACGCCGAGGAGATCCTGGCCGAACGCGGCATCGTGCTGGGCCGGGGCGACGGGCACATCACCCTGGCCGACTGCGGTGAGAACACCCTGATCCAGCTCAGAAGCCGGGCGGCGGGGGACGTCTGCTTCCGGGCGGTGGGCAAGGTCGGCTACCTGAGCATGCAGGTCCCCAGCGTCTACCTGATCTACGGCGGCGACAAGAACCTCAGCGCCAAGCTCACCGCGGCCAACGGCCAGTCCAAGACCTACGACGTCGCGGCCGGGCTCTGGAAGCCGGTCGGGGAAAGCGACACCGGGGTCGAGGCCGCGCTGATGGAGTTGCGCATTGTCTGAAGTTTCCGCCGTCGTTGAAACGGTCGGAAATTTGACGAAGATTTGTAGTGATAAAGATCTGCTTGACGGCCGTTCTCCCGAGTCGCTAGAAAGGCGGTGGGCAGCAGGAAAACAATTTTCCGAGAAGCATCGGGAGTCGTGATCACCACCAACGGGAACGGCCGCCGCGCACTTGTCGTCGGCCTGGGCATCAGCGGTCTTTCCACGGCGATCCGGCTGCGGCGCGTCGGCTGGGAGCCGGTGCTCGTGGAACGGGCCCCCGCCCGTCGCACCGAGGGGTACTTCCTGGGCCTGTTCGGCGCGGGCCTGGCCGCGGCGGAGCGGCTGGGCTTCCTGGGGGACCTGGCCGATCGCGCCAGCCGCGGCGGCACCATCTACGAGGTGGACCGGGCCGGCCGGGGCCGCCGGTGCGTGGGCTTCCACGAACTGCCCGGCACCCCGCGGGTGCTGCTGCGCGGCGACGTGGAGGCGGCGGCGTTCCGGGCGCTGCCGCCCGACGTGGAGATCCGGTTCGCCACCGAGCCGGTCGCGCTCGAGCAGGACCCCGGCGGGGTCGAGGTGACCCTGCGCGACACCGCGACCGGCCGGCTGGGCACCGAGCGGTTCGACCTGGTGGTCGGCGCCGACGGGGTGCGCTCGGCCGTGCGCGAGCTGGTCTTCGGGCCGGTGGACGCCCACGTGCGGCGGCTGAACTACATGGTGGGCGCGGTGAAGCTGGTGCGGCCGGTGCCCGGCTTCGAGCCGGGTGACGGCGCGGTGCTCGCCGAGGTCGGCCGGTCGATGTGGTTGTTCCCCTTCGCCGGTACCACCCCGGCGGCGTTGTTCTCCTACCGCACCACCGATGTGGCCGCGGAGTTCACCGCCCCGCCGATCGACCGCCTGCGCGCCGCCTTCGGCCCGGAACCGCCCGGCGGGCTGCTGGCCGCGGTGCTGGCCGAGTTCGAGCGCGCCGAGCGGCCGTTGTTCGACTCGGCGGAGCAGATCCGACTGGACCGCTGGCACCACGGTCGCGTGGTGTTGCTGGGCGACTCGGCGTGGTGCATGACCCTCTACTCGGGCATGGGGGCGTCGGCGGGCATGGCGGCCGCGCAACTGCTCGGCACCCTGCTGGCGCACCACCCCGGCCGCGTCGACCTCGCCCTGCGGGACTGGGAGCGCCGCCTGCGCCCGTTCGTCACCTACCACCAGCGCGAGGCGCTCAAGCAGCGGCAGTTCTTCACCCCGGCGAGCCGGTTCCAGCGGGCCGCCCGGTCCACGGTGCTCTGCGGGCTGAAGTCACCGCGTGCCGGTGGTTTCTTCCGCTGGGTGCTGGACACCACCGCGGCGAAGGCGCAGCGGATGAAGGCGCTGGACATCAGCGCACCGGTGGCACCGGAGCCCGTGCGGTGAACGGGCTCCGGTGCCACCGGGTCAGGCCGAGGCGGACCAGGAGCGCAGCCGCTCGTCGAGCCCGATCCGGAAGCCCACGCCGCGCACGGTGTGGATCACCGAGGTCAGGCCCAGCTTGCCGCGCAGGCTGCTCACGTGCGTGTCGATGGTGCGGCTGGAACGGGCCCACTCGTCGTTCCACACCACGTACATGATCTCCCGCCGGGTGAACACCCGGCCCGGTTCCGCCGCGAGCAGGTGCAGCAGGTCGAACTCCTTTCTCGTCAGCTCGACCTGCTGCTCGCCGACCCGCACCTCGCGGCTCTGCGGGGTGATCCGCAGCGGCCCGTGGACGATCTCGTCCGGCCGCGGACCCCCGCGGCCCACCGCGGCGTGGATCCGCTGCAGCAGTTGCCTGGCGTCGAACGGTTTGGCCAGGAAGGCGCTCAGCCCGCAGCACAGCCCGAGCACCCGGTCGAGGTCGGAGTCGTGGCCGGCCGTCCCGATGATCGGGACGGCGGACCCCGCCCGGATCCGCCGGCACGCTTCGTAGCCGTTCAACGCCGGTACGTCCAGGTCGAGCACCACCACGTCGGCGAACGGCGCCCAGGCCACCACCGCCGACTCGTCGTCTACTTTGGATACTTCGTGACCCTGTTGCCGCAGGGTGGCGGCGATCACGGCCATCCGGTCCGGATCGCCGTCGGTGCACAATATCCGCGCCACAGATCCCCCAGTGGATCGCAGTTGGATTAACGTTTCGAACAATAGCAGAACCGCAGATCACGGCGGCCGGAGAAGGTGGGCGGCCACCGGGCGCTTTGCAAAGACCTGACACAAGGTTGCGGCAAGTTTCCGGCAAGGTCGTTGACCACTTCGGCGCCATCGTGCCAGCCTGGGTGAAATCCCTATCCCTTTTCACAGGAGGCTGAAATGACGCTGCCCGTACCCGGTGCCCGCACCCCGGACCGTGAGCTGGCGGACCGCATGGAGTTGCGCGAGCTGGCCGACCGCTACCTGGTGTCGCTGGACCGGTACACCAGCGACGACTGGTGCGCCCGGGTGTTCACCGAGGACGTGCGCGCGCGGTTCCCGCTGGGCGAGTTCCACGGGCTCGCCGGACTGGCCGAGTTCCACGCCCAGGGCCGCAGCCGTTTCGAGAAGACGCTGCACACCGGGTCCACCGTGCTGGTCGAGCTGGCCGGGGACGTGGCGCGGGTGCGCGCCCACCTGGTCGCCGTGCACGTGCCCGAGGCCGCTCGCCCGTCGGTGCACTTCACGCTCGGCGGCTACTACGACGCCGAAGCGGTGCGCGGGCCGGACGGCTGGCGCTTCCGCGTGCTGGAGTTCCACCCGGTGTGGGTGGGCGGTGACGCAGAATTGCCGGAGGTGTTCACCGGCGATTCCCTGCCGCGATCCTGACCCCGAATTGTCATTTCCCTGAATCGGTGCGCATTGACCCGGCATTCACGAACCGGTGAGAATTGAGTGCACCGTCACCGCCGTCCGGCGGAACCGTGAAACCGAGTCCGGGAAGTCACAGCATGAACCTGCGCGAAAAAGTCATGCCCATGCGGGCGGGCGCACCGGCGGCGACCGCCGCGCTGGCGCTCGACCGGGCGATCTCGTTCATCCGGTCCTGTGTGGACAGTGAAGACCGGATGCTGTCGCGGGTGGCGTTCGACCCCTCCTTCGCCCGCTCCCACCGGATCACCGAAGCCCGCGCGGCGATCAGCCGGGAACTTGGGGTCGACGTCGGGTTCGACTTCGGTGACGACCTGTCGACGGTGATCCTCGGCCTGTCGCTGCTGCCGCCGGAGGAGGACGTGCTGGCGCGCAGCTTCGCCCGGCTGCTCGAGCGCGGCCGGGCGGGTCACCGCATCCGGTTGTTCACCGAGGCGGGCAGCTTCCCGGCGGACACCGACTGCACCGCGGTCGCCGCCCAGGGCCTGCTCGACCAGGAACTGCTGACCGGTGCCGGACTCTCGGCCTTCGCGAACGAACTGCTGCGCGCCGCCGCACCGCCCGACGACGACGGGCGCGACGCGGCGCCGGTGCTGCCGGGGGTGGTCACCGTGTACTGGGACGACGGGAAGCTGGTCCGGGGACGCAAGCACGACCCGGTCGTCTGCGCGAACGTCCTCTGTGTACTCAAGGAGGCGGCGCGGCAGGAACTGGTGCGGGCGGACGAGGTGATCGACGCGACCCAGCGCTACGTGGTGGAACACCTGCTCTCCGGTGCCTACCGCGACGGCAGCCGGTACTACCCGTACCCCGAAGCGTTCCTGCACTCGGTTTCCCGGCTGGCCGGCCGGTTCGCCGACTGCCGGGAGCTGCTGGCCGTCCCGCTCGCCGCCGCCCTGCGCGAACTGGAGGCCGACGGGGGCGCCGACCGGGACCGGTCGATCAACGTGGCGCTGCGCACCATCACCGCGGTGAACACCGGGGTGCACGACGGCCAGTCCGCCCGGCGGCAGCTGCTCGCCGGGCAGCAGGACCAGGACGGTGCCTGGCCGGCTTCGCCGTACTACCGGCTCGGGCGGTTCCCGGTCTACTTCGGCTCCCGCGCGCTGTCCACCTTGTTCGCGGCCAGCGCGCTCCGCCTTTCGCAGCCGGCCGTGAACGGGGGTGCGCGGTGAAGGACGCCGAACTCGACGCCGCGGGCATCCGCCACCCGCTGGACCGCGACGCCTACCGCAAAGCGAGCGAACTGCTCCGGCGGCAGGCCAGGACCCGCGGTTCCGGCACGGCGATCCGCTTCATGTTCCCGCCGGCGAACCGCCCGTACTTCGAAGTGCTGTTCGCGTTCATCACCTACGTCGACGACATCGTCGACGTCCGCGAGCACAGCGTCGAAATCCGGGCACGGCGCCTGGCGGAATGGGAAGCGGCCTTCTCGGCGGCGGTGAAGGACGAACTGCCCACCACGGCCTCTTCACGGGACGAGGAGTCCGACAACGCGATCGCCCGCGCCTTCGTGCACCTGATGCGGACGTGGGACCTGCCGCTCGACGAGGTGCCGCGGTGGGTGCAGGGCCAGCGCGACACGCTGACCGTGACCGAATACCGCACCCGCGACGAGCTCCAGCGGTTCATCGACACGGTGACGCTGATGCCCGCGGTGTGGGCGAACCGGCTGCTGGGCAACGAGAGCGAGGAGGCGGCCGAGCTCTGCCGCCGGGCGACCACCTCGTTCCAGATGATCGACTTCCTGTGGGACCTGCGCGAAGACCTCGAACTCGGCTGCCTCTACCTGCCGGTGGAGAGCCTGGCGGCGGCGGGGCTGAGCCGCGCTGAGGTCGAAGCCCGGCTGCGCGGCGGCCGTCCCGGTCCGGCGCTGCGGAACCTGCTGGCCGCCGAGGTGCGGCGCGTCCGGGAGGGCTTCGACCGGGCCCGGCCATGGCCGGCGCTGCTGCCGGTCACCTCCCGCACCTTCATCGAGTGGGAGTTCGCGCTCAACGAACTGCGGCTGGTCGCGCTGGAACGGGACCCGGTGGCGCACCTGGAGCCCGGCTACCGCGCGCCGGCTTCTTTCAAGGCGAGTGCGCTCGCCCGGACCTATCGCGACATCGCCAAGGCGTCGCTCCAGCGGAAGGGGTACCAGTGGTGAAGCACGATGTGCTGGTGGTCGGCGGCGGCCCGGTGGGCCTGATGCTGGCCGGTGAACTCCGCCTCGGCGGCGCGGACGTGGTGGTGCTCGAGTCGCTGTCCGCCCCGAGTGGACAGTCCCGCGGCCTCGGGTTCACCGCCCGCGCCACGGAGGTGTTCGGCCAGCGCGGGCTGCTGGACCGCTTCGGCGCGGTGGAAACCGCCGCGCAGGGCCACTTCGGCGGCATCCCGCTGGACTTCAGCGTGCTCGAGGGCGCGCACTTCGGCGCCAGGGGCATCCCCCAGCACCGGGTCGAGGCGGTGCTCGAACAGTGGGCCGGGGAACTGGGTGCGCGAATCCTGCGCGGGCACACCCTCGTCGAGCTGTCCGACACCGGGGACGGCGTGGCGGTGGTGGCCGAGGGGCCGGGCGGCCGGGCCGAATTCTCCGCCACCTACCTCGTCGGCTGCGACGGTGGCCGGAGCACGGTCCGCCGGCTGGCCGGGTTCGACTTCCCCGGCACGGACGCGACCAGGGAGATGTACCTGGCCGACGTGGCGGGCTGCGACATCCGGCCGCGCTTCATCGGGGAACGGGTGGCCGGTGGCATGGTGATGGCCGCGCCGCTGGGCGACGGGGTGGACCGGATCATCGTCTGCCCGCTGGGCCTGTCCCCGCGCGAGGGCGAACCCGGCTTCGCCGAGATCGCCGACCGCTGGCAGGAGCTCACCGGGCAGCGCCTGCACGACGCCGAGGTCCGGTGGCACAGCCGGTTCACCGACGCCACCCGCCAGGTCACCACCTACCGGAAGGGCCGGGTGCTGCTCGCGGGCGACGCGGCGCACATCCACCTGCCCGCCGGCGGGCAGGGGCTCAGCCTCGGCGTCCAGGACGCGGTGAACCTCGGCTGGAAGCTCGCCGCGACCGTGCGCGGCACCGCGCCCCCCGGCCTGCTCGACACCTACCACGCCGAACGCCACCCGGTCGGCGCCCGGGTGCTGCGGAACACCCTCGCCCAGGGACTGCTCTACCTCAGCGGCGAGGAGATCGACCCGCTGCGCGCGATCACGGCCGAGCTGATGGCGATCCCGGACGCCGCCCGGCACCTGGCCGGCATGGTGAGCGGCCTGGACATCCGCTACGACGTCGGGGACGGCCCGCCGCCGCTGGGGATGCGGATGCCGGACGTGCCGCTCGACCACCGGACGACGGTGGCGGAACTGCTGCACGGCGGGCGCGGGGTGCTGATCGACAGCACCGGGTCGGCGGAGTACGCCGCGGCCGCCGCGCGCTGGGCCGATCGGGTCGGCGTCGTGGTCGCCCGGCCGCTCGCGCACACGCCGTCGGGCTGGCCCGCCGGGCTGGACGCGGTACTGCTGCGCCCCGACGGCTACGTGGCCTGGACCGGCACCTCGGACCTGGAAACCGAGCTCGGGCGCTGGTTCGGCGCGCCCCGGCGGGTCCCGGCGGGGGTGACGGGATGAACGGGCACAGCACGCTGATCGTGGCGCGGATGGACGCGGCCTCCAGCGCCGAGGTCGCCGCGCTCTTCACCGAGTTCGACCGGGGGGAGACCCCCGGGCTGATGGGCACCCGGCGACGGCAGTTGTTCCACTACCGCGGCCTGTACTTCCACCTGCAGGACTTCGACGGCGACGAAGGGGCCGAGCGGATCGAAGCGGCCAAGACCCGGCCCGAGTTCGCCCGGATCAGCACCGAGCTCAAACCGTTCATCACCGCCTACGACCCGCAGACCTGGCGGTCGCCGAAGGACGCCATGGCCGAGCGCTTCTACCACTGGTCGGCGGAGCGGTCCGGATGAGCGCACGGGTGGTGATCACCGGCATCGGGGTGCTCGCACCGGGTGGCTCGGGGACCGGGCCGTTCTGGGACCTGCTCAGCGCCGGCCGCACGGCGACCCGGCTGATCAGCGCGTTCGACCCGGCGCCGTACCGGTCCCGGACGGCCGCCGAGATCGACTTCGACCCGGCCGCGGCCGGGCTCACCCCGCGGCAGGTCCGCCGGATGGACCGCGCCGCGCAGCTCGCGCTGGTCGCGGCGCGCGAAGCCGTGCACGACAGCGGGATCGACCTCGGCGCGCTCGAGCCGGAGGAGCTCGGCGTCACGCTGGGCACCGCGGTCGGCGCCACCACCGGGCTCGAAGCGGAGTACCGGGTGGTCAGCGACGAGGGCAGGCTGTTCGAGGTCGACCACCGGTACGCCGTCCGGCACCTGCACAACTTCCTGGTGCCGAGTTCGTTCGCCGCGGAGCTGGCGGTCGAGTTCGGCGCGGAGGGGCCGGTGTCGGTGGTGTCCACCGGCTGCACCTCCGGCCTCGACGCGGTCGCGCACGCCGCCGGGCTGATCCGGGAGGGCTCGGCCGAGGTGGTGCTCGCGGGCGCCACCGACGCACCGATTTCGCCGATCACGGTGGCCTGCTTCGACGCGCTCAAGGCGACCACCCCGCGCAACGACGACCCGGAGCACGCCTCCCGCCCGTTCGACGCCACCCGCAACGGGTTCGTGCTCGGGGAGGGCGCGGCGGTGTTCGTGCTGGAGAGCCTCGACCACGCCAGGAAGCGCGGGGCGGTGGTGCACGCCGAGTTCGCCGGGTACGGCACGCGGTGCAACGCCCACCACATGACCGGCCTGCGCCAGGACGGCGCCGAGATGGCCGAAGCCATCACCGCGGCACTGGACGACGCGCGGATCGCTCCCGAGGAGGTCGACTACGTCAACGCCCACGGTTCGGGCACCCGGCAGAACGACCGGCACGAGACCGCGGCGTTCAAACGCGCGCTGGGCGCGCACGCCCACCGGACGCCGGTCAGCTCGATCAAGTCGATGATCGGGCACTCCCTTGGCGCCATCGGCGCGCTGGAGATCGCCGCCTCGGTGCTGGCCATCCGGCACGACGTGGTGCCGCCGACGGCGAACCTGCACCGGCCGGACCCGGAGTGCGATCTCGATTACGTGCCGCTGACCGCCCGCCCGTGGCGCACCGACACGGTGCTCAGCGTGGGCAGCGGTTTCGGCGGCTTCCAGAGCGCCGTGGTGCTCCGGCAGGTGGCGGCGTGAGCGCCGCGGTGTTCACCGGGATCGGCGTGACCGCGCCGAACGGGCTCGGCACCGAGGAGTACTGGGCCGCCACCCTGGCCGGCCGCGGCGGGATCGGGCCGGTGCGCCGGTTCGACGCCTCGGGTTACCCGGCGAGCCTGGCCGGGGAGGTACCGGGGTTCGAAGCCGCCGACCACCTGCCGGGGCGGCTGCTGCCGCAGACCGACCACATGACCCGGCTCGCCCTGGTCGCCGCGGACTGGGCGCTGGCCGATTCCGGGCTCCGGCCCGGTGAACTGCCCGCCGGGGAAGTGGGCGTGGTCACCGCCAGTTCGGCGGGCGGGTTCGAGTTCGGCCAGCGGGAACTGCAGAAGCTGTGGCGCCACGGCAGCGACCACGTCAGCGCCTACCAGTCGTTCGCCTGGTTCTACGCGGTCAACACCGGGCAGATCTCCATCCGCCACGGCCTGAAGGGACCGGGAGGTGTGGTGGTCACCGGGCAGGCCGGCGGGCTCGACGCGCTCGGGGAGGCCCGGCGCCGGGTGCGCCGCGGCAGCCGCGTGATCGTCTCGGGCGCGGTCGACGGCGCGCTGTGCCCGTGGGGCTGGGTGGCCCTGTCCGCGGACGGGCGGGTGAGCACCGGCTCCGATCCGGGCACCGCCTACCTGCCCTTCGACCACCGGGCCGCCGGGTACGTACCGGGCGAGGGCGGCGCGATCCTGGTGCTGGAGGACGAAAGCTCGGCGCGCGACCGCGGCGCGCCGAGGATCTACGGCGAACTGGCCGGTTACGCGGCGACCTTCGATCCGCCGCCGGAGCGCGGCAGGCCGCCCGCCCTGCGCCGGGCGATCGAGAAGGCGTTGCACGACGCCGGGATCCAGCCGGGCCACGTGGACGCGGTGTTCGCCGACGCGGCCGCGATCCCGGCCGAAGACCGCGCCGAGGCCGACGCGATCACCGCGGTCTTCGGCGCGCACGCGGTGCCGGTGACCGCGCCCAAGGCGCTCACCGGCCGGCTCGCCGCCGGTGGTGGCTCGCTCGACGTGGCGACCGCGTTGCTGTCGCTGCGGGACGGCGTGCTGCCGGCCACCGCCGGCGTGCTCCCCGATCCCGGTCACCGGATCGACCTGGTGACCGGCAGTCCGAGAACCGCCGATCTGCGCACGGTGGTGGTGCTCGCCCGCGGTGCGGGCGGGTTCAACTCGGCGGTGGTCCTGCGCAACCGGCGACGGAACGAGGAAACCGGAGAACCATGCTGACCCTGGACGAACTGAGGAACACCCTGCGCGAGAGCGCGGGGGAGAGCGACCTGCTCGACGGCGACATCCTCGACGTCGAGTTCGAGTCGCTCGGCTACGACTCGATCGCGCTGATCGAAACCGTGGCGCGGATCGGCCGCGAGCACGGGATCCGCCTCGACGACGAGGCGGTGACGACCGTGCGGACCCCGCGGGAACTGCTGGACCTGGTCAACTCCGTGCGGGCGGGCTGAACCGGTGGGCGGGGAAGAGCGGATGGGCGAGCACAGCGGCCGGACGGCGATCGTCACCGGCGCCACCAGCGGAATCGGGTACGCCATCGCCGAACTGCTCGCCGAACGCGGGGCGCGGGTGTTCCTGTGCGCCCGTGACGGCGAAGCGGTCGGCGCCACGGTGAAGCAGCTGCGGGACCGAGGGGGCGAAGCCGACGGCGTCGCCTGCGACGTGCGCTCCCCGGAGCAGATCCGGTCCTTCGTGGACTCGTCCGTGCGCCGTTACGGCCCGATCGACATCCTGGTGAACAACGCCGGGCGCGGCGGTGGCGGGGTGACCGCCGAGATCGCCGACGACCTGTGGTTCGACGTCATCAGCACCAACCTGCACAGCGTCTTCCTGATGACCAGGGAGGTGCTCTCGGCCGGGGGCATGCGCGAGCGGGCGTGGGGCCGGATCATCAACATCGCCTCCACCGCAGGCAAGCAGGGCGTCGTGCTCGGCGCCCCGTACTCGGCCTCCAAGCACGGCGTGGTCGGCTTCACCAAGGCGCTGGGCAACGAACTGGCCCCGACCGGGATCACCGTCAACGCGGTGTGCCCCGGTTACGTGGAAACCCCGATGGCCCAAGGGGTCCGGGCGCGCTACGCGGCGTTCTGGGACACCTCCGAGGAGGCCGTGCTGGCGAAGTTCGAGGCGAAGATCCCGCTCGGGCGCTACTCCACCCCGGCGGAGGTGGCCGGGCTGACCGGTTACCTGGCCTCCGACACCGCCGCCTCGATCACCGCGCAGGCGCTCAACGTCTGCGGCGGGCTCGGCAACTTCTGATGCGTACCCCCACCCGAAGGAGGACCATGACCGCCACCCGTGAGGTGGAGCACGAGATCACCGTCGCCGCCCCGGCCGCAGCGGTCTACGCGCTGGTGGCCGACGTCGGCGACTGGCCGCAGGTGTTCGGTCCCACCGTCCACGTCGAGCACCTGGACCGCGCGCCGGACGGCCGCGGTACCGAACGCCTGCGGATCTGGGCCACCGCGAACGGCACGGCCAAGGGCTGGACCTCGCGCCGCGAGCTGGACCCGGACGGCTTCCGGATCGACTTCCGGCAGGAGGTCTCGCAACCGCCGGTGGGCGCGATGAGCGGTGCCTGGGTGATCGAGCCGCGGGCCGAGCGGGAGTGCCGCGTCCGGCTGCTGCACAGCTACCGCGCCGCGAGCGGGGATCCGGCCGACCTCGCCTGGATCGACCGGGCGGTGGACCGCAACAGCGACGCCGAGCTGGCGGCGCTGCGGCGGCACGCCGAGCACGGCGACCCGGTGGTCACCTTCGCCGACACCGTGTCGATCGACGGCCGCGCGGAAGACGTCTACGACTTCCTGAACGAGGCGCAGCACTGGCCGGAGCGGCTGCCCCACGTCACGCGCGTCGAGCTGGAGGAACCGGTGGCAGGGCTGCAGACGCTGGAAATGGACACCGAGGCCCGAGGCGGTTCGCGGCACACCACGAAATCGGTCCGGGTGTGCCTGCCGCACCGGCTGATCGCCTACAAGCAGACCGGGCTGCCCGCCCTGCTGAGCCTGCACACCGGGCAGTGGACGATCGAGCCGGAAGCCGGGGGGGTGCGGGTCACCTCGCGGCACAGCGTGCGCCTCAACGAGGCCAACATCGAACCGGTGCTGGGCGCGGGCACGGGGCCGGCGCAGGCGGAGGAGTTCATCCGGACCGCGTTGAGCACGAACAGCCTGGCCACCCTCGGGCACGCGAAAACCTTCGCCGAGGGGCGCTGACCGTGTCCGCCCGGGTGCTGGTGGCCGGCGCCGGCCCGGTCGGCCTGCTGCTCGCCACCGAGCTGCGGCTGGCCGGGGTGCCGGTGGTGGTGGCGGACCGGCTGGCCGAGCCCATGGCGGAGTCCCGCGCGGTCCTGCTGAACCCGCGCACCGTCGAGTCGCTGCGCGAACGCGGGTTCTCCGGGCTGCTGGCCGAGGCCGTGCCGGAGTCCGGCAGTCACTTCGCCGGCCTGTCCCTGGCGAACGCAGTGGACGGTGGCCGGGGGTATCGGAAGGTGCCGCAGTTCCGGACCGAGGCGGCGCTGACCGCGCGGGCGCGGGAGCTGGGTGCGCAGTTCCTGCGCGGCCACGAACTGACCGGCCTGGAGCCGGACGAGCACGGCGTGACCGCCTGGTTCGGCGAGACCGAACTGCGGGCCGGGTACCTGGTCGGCTGCGACGGCCAGGACGGCGCCGTCCGGCGGCTGGCCGGGATCGAGGCCATCGAGGTGCCGCCGACCAGGGAGATCCTGCGCGCGGACGTGCTCGGCCTGCGGGTACCCGACCGCCGGTTCGAGCGGCACCCGCGCGGGGTGGTGGTGGCGGCCACGCGTGACGGGCGGACCCGGCTGATGGTCCACGAATACGGTGGCCGGGTCCGGGGCACGCCACCGGGGTACCGGGAACTGGCGGCGAGCTGGCAGCGGGTGACCGGGGAGGACGTCTCGGCGGGCGAGCCGGTGTGGGTGGACGCCTTCGACAACACCCGCGTGCTGGCCACGCACTTCCGGCGGGGCCGGGTCCTGCTGGCCGGGGACGCCGCGCACCGGCACCTGCCGGTCGGGGGGCAGTCGCTGAACACCGGTCTGCAGGACGCGCTGAACCTCGGCTGGAAGCTCGCCGCCACCGTGCTCGGTACCGCACCGCCCGGACTGCTCGACACCTACCACGGCGAACGGCATCCGGTGGCGGTGCGCACCCAGGACCTGGTCACCGCCCAGGAGACGCTGCTGTTCGGCGGTCCCGAAGTGGTGCCGATGCGCTCGGTGCTCGCCGAACTGCTCGGCCTGCCCGCGGTCGGCGCGCACCTGGCCGGCGCGATCGGCGGGCTGGACGTGCGGTACCCGGGCACCGGCCCCCGGCTGCCGGAAACCCGCTTGGCGACCGGGGGGTCCACAGTGGACCTGCTGGCCGCGGGGCGCGGGCTGCTGCTCGACCGGCCCGGCGAGCGGGTGCTGGTCCGGCCCGACGGGTACGTGGCCTGGGCGGGTACCGAGGCCGGGGGCCTGACCGCGGCGCTGCGGCGCTGGTTCGGCACGCAGCGGCCACCGATCGCACGGGGGGGAGCAGGATGAGCACGGTAGCGCTGGACACCGGGATCACCGAGTCGGGCCGGGAGGTCGCCCAGCGGGTCGACGACCGGCTGCGCGAGGTGCTGACCCGCGACCGGGAGCGGTACAGCCAGGTCACCCCGCACGCCAGGGACGTGATGGAAGCGCTGCTGACCGCCGTGCTGGGGGGCGGCAAGCGGCTGCGGCCCGCCTTGGCCCACCTCGCCTTCACCGGAGCGGGCGGGGCGCCGGGGGACGAGAGGATCATCGACGTCGGTGCCGCGCTGGAGCTGCTGCACGCCGGTTGCCTGGTGCACGACGACGTGATGGACGATTCGCCGGTCCGGCGCGGCCTGCCCACCACGCACGCCGCCTTCGAGCGGCGGCACGCGCTGGCCGCGTACGCGGGGGAGGGGCGGCGGTTCGGCGAGGGCGTCGCCACCGTCGTGGGTGATCTGGCCTTCTTCTACGCCATCGGGCTGCTGCGCGGGGCCGGTCCCGACGCGCAGCAGGTGTTCTTCGAAATGGCCGTGGATGCCGGGATCGGGCAGTACCTCGACCTGCTCGCCGCCGCGGGGCCTGTCGAAACGGCCCCGGACCCGCTGGTGATCGCGCGGTACAAGACCGGGCGGTACACGGTGGAGGGCCCGCTCCGGCTCGGCGCGGCGCTGTGCGGGCGGCTGGCCGAACTCGATCCGGTGTTCACCGCCTTCGGCAGGCCGGCCGGGCTGGCCTACCAGTTGCGCGACGACCTGATCGGCGCCTTCGGGGACCCGGCGGCGACCGGTAAGCCGGTGGGGGACGACCTGCGGCAGGGCAAGCGGACGCTGTTGCTCGCCGTGGCACGCCGCCGCGTGAGCGAGCCCGCGGCCCGGGACCTGCTCCGGCGCGCCGGGGACGGCGGGCTCACCGAGGCCGAGGTGCCACTGGTGCAGGCACTGCTGATCGACGCCGGAGCGCGGGAGCAGGTGGAGCGCACGTGTGCCGCACTGGCCGAAGACGCCGTCGGCGCGCTGGCCACCGCGGACATCGGTGACCGGGCGAAGGCGGCGCTGACCGGCTTCGCCACGCAGGTCGCCCGGCCGGCTTGAGCGGGAAAGGCCCCGGCCACCTGGCCGCTGTCGCTGCCGAACCCGACTCCCGTCCACGCGAGGCGCTCGGCTGGGAAACCCCAGCCGAGCGCCTCGCCAGGCTTCTCACCGAAGCCGGTTGATCAACCTGAGCTCACGCCCGAGGGCCTTCGCTCATTCGATCACCTTGCGGGTCCCGGCCAGGGAGACCTGCTGCGCCAGCACGTCCATGCCCCCGTCCACGGTGAGCACCTGGCCGGTGGCCGCGACCAGCGAACCGTCGGCGAACGCGGCGATCACCCGGCCGACGTCCTCCGGCTCGAGCATCCGATCGAGCACCGACCGCTCGCGCAGGTACTGCCGCAGCTCCGGGGTGTTGACCTTGGCGCTGGCGTCGGTGCGCACCGCCCCCGGCGCGATCGTGTTCACCGAGATGCCGGATCGCCCGGCGTGCCCGGCGACGTGCCTGCTGAAGGTGTTGAGCGCGGCCTTCGCCGCCGACTGCGCCACGCTGCCCGCCGCCGCGTCGGCGTCGATGCTGGAGACGTAGACGATGCGGCCGGACCCCCGCGGCCGCATCAGCTCGAGCGCGCGCTGGGTCAGGAAGAACACCCCGGCCAGCTCGCTGTTCACCTTGGCGGAGAAGGTTTCCCAGGTCAGTTCGTCGAGCTGGACGAACGGCGGGTGCGCGGTGTTCGCGTTGCACACCAGCGCGTCCAATCTGCCGCGGGTGTCGCGGATGTGCGAAACCATGCGCGCCACCGCGCCGCCGTCGCAGACGTCGGCCTGGAACGGCTCGGCCGAGCCGCCCGCCGCTTCGATCGCGGCCACCACGTCCTTGGCCGCGGCCTCCTCGCGCAGGTAGTTGACCACCACGTGGTGGCCGCGCGCGCCGAGGACGCGCGCGGTGGCCGCGCCGATGCCCCGGCTGGAGCCGCTGACCAGTGCGACCTTCTGTTCCACGGTCACAGGGCGTCTCCCGGCTGGACGTCGAGATCGACCCGGTAGACCACCGGCCGCGGGGTCACGTGCAGCCCGGGGTCGTCGATCATCCGCCTGATGGAAGCCCGCCATTCCGGATTTGCCCGCGCCGCATCGAATTCGCGCCCGCTGCGCCATTCGGCGACGTTGATGAAACTGAGCTCGGCGCGTTCGGTCAGCGAGTGGTACATCCGCGCGCGCAGAAAACCCGGCTGCCGCGCCATCACCCGCGCGTTGTCCTTCCAGCGTTCGAGGAAGAGTTCGGATTCGCCCGGGGGAACGGTGAACGCGTTGATCAACGTCACCGGTTCGTCCACATCGGATTCGGTCAGATCCACCTGCGTGGTCAAGGGAATTCTCCTCGCTGGTCGAGCGTGCTGGGCAGGGTCGGTGAGGCGACCGTAGCACCGGAGCGAGAAAGCGAACTGGGAGTTTACCGCGGCCTGACAATCATTTGTCGCCGTTCTCACGCCCGTTCCATTGACCGTCGTGCGGGTGGATCGGCAGAGTTGGCCGCGGAAACTCCCGGGTGGAAATGGGGCACGACACGATGACCGATCCTTCGATGCTGCTGCCGATGGTGGCCGGCTACATCCCGGCGAAGGTGCTGCAGACGATCGCCGAACTCGGGGTGCCGGACCACCTGGCAGGCGGCGGGCGCACCGCGGCCGAACTGGCCGGGCTGACCGGGACCCACGCGCCTTCGCTGACGCGCGTGCTCCGGGCCGCGGCCGTGTTCGGCGTGGTCAGCAGCGAAGGGGACGAGTACGCACTGACCGGGCTGGGCGAGTTGCTGCGCTCGGACGTGCCGGGTTCGCTGCGCGAGTTCACCGTGCTGACCGGGGGCCACGAGGCCTGGCGGTCGTGGGGCGAGCTGGCGCACAGCGTGCGCACCGGCGAACCCGCGTTCGAGGCCGCTTTCGGCACCGGCTGGTTCGACCACCTGGACGCCGAGCCGGAAAAGGCGGCGCGGTTCGCCAGGGCGATGGCCTCGGCCACCGCGCTCGCCGCGCCGGACATCGCCGGGCACTGCGACCTCACCGGCATCGGCACGCTCGCCGACATCGGTGGCGGCAACGGCCTGCTGCTGTCCCGGCTGCTCGTGGCGCACCCGGAGCTGAAGGGCGTGCTCGCCGATTCCGCCGCCGGGCTCGACGGCGCCGCGTCGGTGCTGGCCGAGGCCGGTGTGGCGGACCGCTGCGAGGTGGTCCCCACCGACTTCTTCGACTCGGTGCCGTCCGGGCTGGACGCCTACCTGCTCAAGAGCATCGTGCACGACTGGCCGGACGAGCGGGCCGGCCGGATCCTGGCGAACTGCCGCGCGGCCATGCGGCCGGACTCCGTGCTGCTGCTGGTCGAACTGGTGCTGCCCGGTGCCGGGGACCCGGTGCCGAACGTGCAGGCGGTGATGAGCGACCTCAACCTGATGGTCGGCACCGGTGGCCGCGAGCGCACCGCGGCCGAACTGCACGCGCTGCTCACCGCGAACGGGTTCGAGCCGGACGGCACGACACCCTGCGGGCAGAGCGGGTTCAGCGTGCTGCGAGCCCGCCCGGCGCGATGAGCGGCACCGAGGAGCCGGTACCCACCGGCCGCCTGCGCCGGGCGCTGCCGCTGGCCGCGCTGACCGGGCGCACCGCGGGCGGCGCGGTGGTCGCCGCGCTGCAGGGCAGGCAACGCCGGGATGCCGCGCGCGAGCGCGCCGCCGGCCGGTACGCCGACCTGCTCGGGAAGTCCCGCGGCGTGCTGATGAAGGCCGGGCAGATGCTGTCGTTCATGTCGCTGGACCCGGAGGGCTCGGACGAATCCGTCCAGGCGGCCTTCCGGCGGCTGCAGTCCGGCGCCCCGGCGATGCCGTGGGCGGAGGCGGCGGCCGTGCTGGAAAGCGAACTCGGCGGGCCCGCCGAGCGGTTCTTCGCCGAGTTCGAGACCGAGCCGCTGGCGGCCGCGTCGATCGGGCAGGTGCACCGGGCCCGGCTCGCCGACGGCAGGCCGGTCGCGGTCAAGGTGCAGTACCCCGGGATCGCCGCGGCGATCCGGGGCGATCTGGCCAACGTGGAACTGCTCACCGCCTTCCTGCGCGTGCGCGGGGTGCTCAGCCGCGGTATGCCCACCGTGGACACCCGGGCGCTGCTCGAGGAGATCGGCGGCCGGATCGGCGAGGAGGTGGACTACCGGGCGGAGGCGGCGAACCAGCGGCGGTTCGCCGAGGCCTACGCCGGTCACCCGTTCCTCCGGGTGCCCGCGGTGTTCGGCGAGTTGTCCACCGGCCGGGTCCTGACCACGGAACTGGCCGAGGGCAGGTCCTGGGCCGAGGTCGCCGGGTGCCCGCAGCACCTGCGGGACCGGTGGGGGGAGGCGATCTTCCGCTTCCTGTGGGGCAGCCTGCGCGAACTCGGCGTCGCCTACGCCGACCCGCACCCCGGCAACTACCTGTTCCACGACGACGGCTCGGTCACCTTCCTGGACTTCGGGTGCGTCAAGGAGTTCACCCCGGACCGGCTGGCGCAGATCACCGCCTTGCAACGCGCCGGGGCCGAGGGAGACGCCGACGGGGTGTGGCGGGCTTCGCTGGCACTGGGTTCGCTGCGGGAGACCGGCGGCCCGAGCCCGGCGGAACTGCACGACTGGATGTCCGCCCAGTTCCGGCCGCTGACCGGGGAGCAGCCGTTCACCTACACCCGGGAGCACGCCGCCGCGGTCAACCGGCGGATGTTCTCCCCGTTCGGGCCGTACGGCGCCGTGCTGAAGAAGCTGACCATGCCGCCGCACACGTTGTTCCACTCCCGGATGGACGCCGGGATCACCGCCATCCTCGGCGCGCTGGAGGCCACCGCCGACTGGGCGGCGATCCTGGCGGAACTGGACGGATTGGGCCCGCCCGCCACCGAGCTCGGCGCCGAGGCGGCCGCATTCCGGGCCGGGCGCGCATGAGCGGTGTGCGGTTCGACGAACGGCTCGACGCGCTCGTGGTCACCTCCTTCCCCCTGGCGCGGCAGGTGCTCCACGGGCCGGGGTGGGTCAGCGACCTGGCGGCCAACCTGCGCCTGCTGGCGGGCATGGGCGGGGCCGAGGACCTGCCGCCGCTGATGGCGACCATGCTGGAGCTGTTCGCGGACGGGCCGGTGCACGACCGGTTCCGCGAACTGGTGGCGCCGAGCTTCTCGGCGAAGCGGATCGAGGCGCTGCGCCCGTGGATCGCGGAGATCGCCGCCGCCGGGATCTCCGGGGTGGCTGAAGTGGACGGTCCAGTCGATCTGCTCGGCCTCCTGGCCCACCCGGTGCCCGTGGCGGTGATCGCCGGGCTGCTCGACGTGGGCCGGGAAGGCGCCGAACTGATCAGCGAAACGGCGCCGCGGCTGACCGCCGTGCTGGAGAGCGACCCGGCCGAGGAGCAGTTGCTCGACGCGGGGCACGCGGCGATCGACTGCGCGATGTTCCTGCTGCCGCTGCTGGCCGAACGCCGGGCGGAACCGGGGGACGACTTCGTCAGCGAACTGCTGCGCGCCGGGGACGGCCTGCTCGGCCTCGACGAGGTGCTCGCGATCATCCTGCTGCTGCTCATCGCGGGGCAGGAGACCACCGCCGGCCTGATCGGCAACGGCGTGCTCGACCTGCTCCGCCACCCCGCCGAACTGGCTGCCCTGCGCGGCGAACCGGGCCGGGCCGGCGCGGTGGTGCAGGAAGTCCTGCGGCTGGACCCGCCGTTGCGCACCACCGGCCGGTCGGCGGCCACCGAGCAGCGGCTCGGCGAGGTCGTGGTTCCGGTCGGCGGGAAGGTGCTCGTCGACCTGGCGGCGGCCAACCGCGACCCGGCCCGGTTCACCGACCCGGACCGCTTCGCGCCGGGGCGCGCCGATGCCGGTCACCTCGCTTTCGGCGGCGGAGCCCACTTCTGTCTCGGCGCGGCACTGGCCAGGGTCGAGACCGAGGAAGTGCTCCGGCAGGTGGCTGTGCGGCTACCGGAACTCGCCCTCGCCGAGCCGGAGCCACCGAGGCGGCCGTCGAAGAACTTCCACGCGCTGAGCAGGCTGCTCATCCGCCCCTGACCCAGCCCGGCTCCTCGATGCGTACGGGTGCCTCGGCGACGTCACCGCCGAGACGATCGGTCGGCGCCAGCTCGGTCCGCACGGCGCGCCACTGCCCGGGACGGGGCAGGCCCGGTCGCGCCGGAGACCACGTCCGGCGCACACCGGCGATCCGGCCCCGCAGCCGGCAGTGGGTGTTGTAGCGCGGTGGTCGTGGGTGCGGAGATCCAGAACCCCTGCCGTGGCCGGAAGGGCATGAACAGCTCGGGTTCGGTCAGGCGCTGGAACAGGCGTCAGTACGTGTGCGGGGGCGGGGCGTGCTGGCCGAGGTGCCGTGGCTACTGGCGCATCGCGGACTTCGCCAGGAACTCGTTCCCGGGCGAGGATGTGCCCGCCGCGGTCAGTGAGGTCTGACCGCCACTGTGCCCGAGCCGGGGCGATTACCGGAACTGAGACCGCGCACCGTCGCGGCCAGTTGTCACGACCGCATCGATTCGAGCATCCGGGTCAGCGCGGCCACGGTGTCCGCGAGATCGCGGCCCGGGTCGGCCGAACCGGCCAGCCAGGCGGCGGCCTCGTTCATCGCGCCGGAGAGCAGGTGGGCGAGCGGAGCCACCGGCTGGCGGAGCAGCGTGCCGTCGTCGATCAACCGCGTCAGCGCCTCGACGAGGTGGCGCATCGAAGCGGTCGCGTCGAGCTCGCGCCAGGTTTCCCAGCCGAGCGCGGCGGGCGCGTCGACCAGCATGATCCGCTGGATCTCCGGCTCGGTGGTGACGGTCAGGAACGCGGTGCAGCCCGCGACCAGCTGCGTCCAGGGGTCGGCGTCGGGCGCGGCCTGGTCCACCCGGGCGGCCACCTCGGCGTGGACCTGCTCCAGCACCGCGCGGAAGAGCTGGTCCTTGCCGGTGAAGTAGTGGTAGAGCGCGCCTTTGGACACCCCGGCCTCGGTGACGATCTCCGCCAGGCTGACCTGGCCGTACCCCTTCGTCGCGAAGAGCCGCCGGGCCACCGCGACCAGCGTCCCGGTGGTCTGTTCACGTTGCTGCGCCTTCGTCGGCATGCCCGGAGTCTAGTTGACCTACCGGCGGTCGGTATCTATGGTGGCAAATACATACCGACCGCCGGTACGCATCTTGGAGGCCCTCGTGAAGCTGTCGAGCTTCTACCCCGTCATCTGCACCGACCTCGTGGCCGCGACCCGCGACTTCTACGTCACCCACTTCGGCTTCGCGGTCACCTTCGACTCGGGTTGGTACGTCAGCCTCCGCCGCGAGGACGGCTACGAACTCGGCATCGTCGACCACACGCACCCGTCGGTGCCGGAGGGCAGCCGCAGGCCGGTCGCCGGGCTGATCCTGAACTTCGAGGTCGGCGACGTGGACGCCGAGCACCGGCGGCTGGTCGAGGAGGCCGGCCTGCGGCCCGTGCTGCCGCTGCGCAGCGAGGAGTTCGGCCAGCGGCACTTCATCGTCACCGATCCGGCCGGTGTGCTCGTCGACGTGATCACCGAGATCGAGCCGTCCGCCGCGTTCGCCGCGGATTTCACCGCCTGACTCGGGCGTCGCACCGCCCGTTCCGGCAACACCCGCCAGCCTCGCGACGGACTGCTGAACACCCGAGCTCGACGTGCCGCGCGCTCGCCCACTTGATCTGTGCACCGTATTGGGGTTATCTATGGGGGTATAGATAGCGGTTGTTGGAGGTGGGAGTGCCGAAGGTCAACGTGTACCTGCCCGAGGAGCTGGCCGACGCGGTCAAGGAGGTGGGTGTGCCGGTGTCGGCGATCTGCCAGCGCGCGCTGGAGCAGTCGGTGAAGCGGGTGGCCGCGATCCGCGCGGTGGCACTGGGCGAGCTGGGAGCTGAGGCTTCCCCCGCGGGGCTGTCGCAGTTCGCCGAGCGGGCCCGTGCGGCGATCAGGTTGGCGATCGAGCACGCGCGTGCCGCCGGTGCGGCCGGGGTGGGCACGGAGCACCTGCTGCACGGGCTGCTGGCCGAGGGGGGCAATCTGGCCCTCCACGTGCTGCGGGCGATGGAGATCGAGCCCGAGCGCGTGGCCCGCGAGCTGGCCAAGGCCGCCAAGGCACCGGACGGGGCGGGCGCACCGCTGGCGGACCGGTTCGACGGCCCGGCGGCCAACGCTCTGGAGTTGACCATCACCGAGGCGATCACGCTGGGGCACAACTACGTCGGCTGCGAGCACCTGCTGCTGGGGCTGATCGCGGAACCCGACGGTGCTGGCGGCCAGGTGCTGCGTGCGGTGGGGGCGGAACTCCGCTCGACCCGCGGCGCGGTCGTGGCCGCCCTCGCCGGTTATGTCCACCTGCGGGCCACCACCCCGGCGAGCGGCGGTGCGTCACCGGCCGCCGACGTCGCGGCCGTCCTCCGCCAGGAACTGCAGCCACTGCTCGACCGGATCCAGCGCCTGGAGGACCAGGCCGGCCTGCCCGAGACTCGCTGACCGGCTCGGCCGGGACGAACCGGGGGAGTGCGGTGTGCTGAGACGAGTCCTGGTGCTGACGGCGACCTCGCTGGTGTTCGCCGTGCTGGCCTTGATCATGGTGGGAGTTCCCTGATGACGCGCGTGCTGCTGGTGGCCACCGGCGACACCATCGCCTACCGGCCACGACGATCCGAGGTCGCTTCGGGATCCGAGTTGCTGGCCACCGTTTCCGCGGACCCGGTGCACGAGGTGGTGGTGGAAGACGTGCTGGCCGAGCCGAGTTGGGACACCTCGCCGGCGACCATGCTCAGCCTCGCCCGCCGCGTCCGCGCGGCGCTGGCCGAGGACGGCTTCGACGGTGTCGTGGTCACCCATGGTGTGGACACGCTCGAACAAACCGCGTTCCTCACCGACCTGCTCCTCGGCCCCGCCGCCGCACTGGGCGGGATCGTGTTCACCGGCGCCGCCCAGTACCTGGACACACCGGCCGGTGACGGGCCGCGCAACCTCGCCGCGTCGCTGACCGCGGTGGCCGATCCCGCGACGCGCGGTGCCGGTGTCGTGGTCTGCGCCGACGGCGAGCTGCACGCAGCCCGCTGGGCCACCCTCGCTGACGCTACGCGGAAAGCGGCGTTCTCCTCGGCGCCACACCCGAGGCTGGGACGGGTCGACGACCGCGGGGTCGTGCTGACCGCGACGCCACCGCCTCGGCCGCCCCGGCCGTCCGGGGAGCCGGAGACAGACGTCGCTGTGATCACGGCCTATCCCGGCATGCCCACCGCGCTGCTGACCACCGCGACCGACGCCGGCGCACGCGGCGTGGTGCTCGAAGGCACCGGCGCGGGCAACGTACCGGTCGAACTGTTCGGCACGATCAGCGAGCTGACCGAATGGGACATCCCGGTGGTCATCGCGTCCCGGGTCCGCGCACCCGAACCGGAGGAACCGTCCCTGGGGGCCGGCCTCGCGGCCGAGTTCGGGGCGATCAGCGCCCGTGGCCTCACCCCCGCCCATGCCCGCTGCGCGCTGATGGTCGCGCTCGGCGAAAGCGGCGGCGTCGCGGCGGCGCGTGCCTGGTTCGACGCCCTGTGATGCCCGTTTCGCCGCGGTGAACACCAAGGAGATCACGTTGCCGGTGGAAGACGTCCTTTTGTCCCGTCGTGGTGCGCTCGGCATCGCGCTGGCGCTGGCAGCCACCCCCGTGCTCGCTCGGCCCGCTGCCGCGGCTGCGGCCATCGCGGTCCGGCTGCCACCCCCGGCCGGGCCGCACCGGCTCGGCACGACATCGCTGCACCTGGTCGACAAAACCAGAAAGGACCCGTGGACGCTGCTCCGGGAACGGGAGCTGATGGTCACCGTCACCTACCCCGCCGCCGGCCCCAGCCGGCCCGGTCACCGAGCCGCGTGGCTGACACCCGCGGTGGCGCGGGTGGTCGAGGACGGCATGGCCCAGCCCAGCGGCCTGAACATCCCGAAGGGCTCGGTGAACTGGCCGGCCACACCCCGGCACGCCTGGGCCGGGGCCCCGGTGCGACGAGGCGGGAGGCCGTACCCGGTCGTGCTGTTCTCGCCCGGGCTCGGCATACCCCGCGAGTTGTACGCGGTGCTCACCGACAACGTGGCCGGCCAGGGGCACATCGTGGTTTCGCTGAGCCACACCCATGACTCCAGCGTGGTCGAGTTCCCCGGCGGACGCCTGGAACCCTCGTTGCTCTCCGGCACGGATCCCGCGACCTTGAAGAAGGCCATCGATACGCGAGTCGCCGACACCCGATTCGTGCTGGACCAGCTGAGCCTGCTCAACACCGGTACCAACCCGGACGCGACCGGGCGGCCCCTGCCGCGGGGACTGGCCGGTGCGCTCGACCTGTCCGCCGTCGGGATGTTCGGCCACTCCTACGGCGGCTACACCACGGGCGAGGCCATGTTCCACGACCCCCGCATCCTTGCCGGAGCGAACCTGGACGGCAGGCTCGGCCACGAGACCGCCAACTCCCCCGAGCACTTCGGCGAGGTCGCCAAGCACGGTCTCGACCGGCCGTTCCTGCTCCTGGGAGCGGACCGGCACAACCACCTGGACCCCGCCAGGGACCAGTCGTGGGTCCGGTTCTGGCGTGCGCAACGAGGCTGGAAGCGCGACCTCACCCTGCACCGGGGACAGCACGCGAGCTACACCGACCACCAGGCCGTGCTGCCCCAACTCGGGTCGCTGGTCCAGCCGGCGGCACTGGCGAACGCCATCGGCACCGTTGACCCCAGCCGCGCCCTGCTGGCCCAGCACGCCTACCTCAACGCGTTCTTCGCCACGCACCTGCGAGGACGGCACACGCGACTGTTCGACGCACCGTCACCGCGGTACCCGGAGTTCACCCTCGTACCGCAATAGGCGATTTCAATCGATGGTCACAACTTCAACCGGTGCGTGGGAAACAGATCAAGCAGACGCCGAAGTGGTCAGTGGCGAAAAGGCGCCGCGTCGTGACCAGCGGAGCGAGAAAGCGGCGACCGCCGGAATGGAGTCGATGCTCGGAAACCGCACCCGGCGGTCCGGTGGAAGTGGCGGGCGCCCGGAATCGCCTGTTCGGCCGAGCAGGACCTGCACCTCGAAGGGCGATGCCGGCCGCCCACCACTTCTTCGTGTCAGCAGGCGTCGAGTTCGCCCTGGAGCAGTGGTGAGTCGCCGGGCAGGGCGGCGAGGGGGACGACCTGGCCGCGGGAGGCGATTCCGTCGGCGACCCGGTACGACGTGCGCGTGCCGTTGTAGACGATCGGATCGGAGTTCCAGTCGCCCTCGGCGGAGATCACGACGAGTTCGCGGACGCCCTGGTCCTCGGTGCAGGTCAACCGGTTGCGCGCGGCCAGGCCGCCACCGTCGTAGAGCCGCATCGGCTGCAGGTCCGGTGTGGTCAGCTGCCGCAGCCCGGCCGGGCCGAGGTCCCACACGCTGAACGTGGTGGTGTTGGCCCCTTCCACCTCGCTGACCACGATGTCCTCCGTGCCGTCGCCGCTCAGGTCGACGATCTTCGGCGCCACCACGCCGATGTGCGAGTCCAGCGGCAGCAGCACCCCGAGCGTGGTCCCGCCGACCTCGGCGTTGAGCACCTGGTGCCGGCTGTCGTGCACGCGGACGCTGACCTTGTCGGCCACCCCGTCCCCGTTGAGGTCGGCCGGCACGGTCACCGACTCCGCGGCGGAGGCGGGCAGCGTCACCGCCATCCCGATGGCCGCCATTCCCAGCGCAATTCCGGCGCGCGAAACAAAGCCCATGATTTTACCCCTGATTCCCCGGATGTGAATTGAAGTCCGCATTTTTTCGACTTCTGCCAGGGAGACGTCTCCTCGGGCGTGGGCGTTGCCTGTTGTGAACTGGAACACAGTCCATTGTTCGAAGGCAACCGCTTGGTCGCTCGGTACCTGGTGCGGACCGCTTCCGCGAGCAGAATTCGCTAGGTCAGTGACCGGAGGAAACCGATCAGCGCCCGGTTGACCTCGTCCGGCCGTTCCTGCTGGACCCAATGGCCACAGTCCCGCAGCACGATCGCCTTCCGTGCGTTCGGCACGGCCGTCGAACGCCCGGTGAGCAGGTTCTCGGAGCCGGGCAGCGAGGCGGCGAGGTCGCGGTCACCGGTGAGGTAGAGGGCGGGTTGCCGGATCGTGCTGTCGTGCCACGCAGTGGTGAGCGCCCAGTTGCGGTCGAAGTTGCGGAACCAGTTCAGGGCTGGCGTGAAACCGGTCTTCGCGAAGTCCGCGGCGACGGTGTCGATGTCGTCGTCGGTGAGCCAGCCCGGCAGGCGCTCCGGCTCTGGCCAGATGTCCAGGAGGCGGCCGCCTTCGGGCACGATCGGGCTCCAGGGATGGCCGTCGGCGGAGGCGCCGTGGAGGGCGCGGCGCACAGTCGCGCGGGGATCGGCGTCGAGTTCCTCGTCGGCCACGCCCGGTCGCTGGACGTAGACGGAGTAGTAGCGGTCGTAGTCGGGGCCCGCGACGGCGCGCAGCCCGGCCAGGTGCGGGCCGTCCGCGTGCGGCTGGAACGGCGTGCTCAGGGCCACGACGCCGCGCACCACGTCGGGTCGCAGCAGGGCGGCGTGCCAGGCGACCACGCCGCCCCAGTCGTGTCCGGCCAGGACCGCTTCCTGCGCACCGAGGGCGTGGACCAGCTGGATCACGTCGCCCGTGGTGTGCAGGACCGTGTAGTCCTCGACGGCCTCCGGGCGGTCGGTTCGCCCGTAGCCGCGCTGGTCGGGGGCCACGGCGTGGTAACCGGCCGCGGCCAGCGCCCGGAGTTGGTGGCGCCAGGAGTACCAGGTTTCGGGAAAGCCGTGCAGCAGCACCACAAGCGGTCCTGAACCCGCTTCGGCGAGGTGGACGCGGAGCCCGCCCACCTGGACGAAGCGATGGCTGATCGCGGGGGCCGGTCCGGCGGATTCGTGCATGGCCAAGACGTTACGAGCGCGGGAGGTGCGCGATCCATGGCCGCGCTGCTCACGTTCATGCCCGAACTGCTCGACCGGTGCTTGTTAGCATCCGGTGTGGACACGATCGCGAAGGTGCTGCTGGGGTCGAAGGTCGGCGGAGCCAGGGCCGCCAGGGTGCACGCCGCGGCTCCGTGGGGCGTCGAGCGCGGCCGGGCCCCGGCCGTGGTGTTCCACTTCGTGGCGCAAGGCGCCTGCTGGCTCCGCACGCGGAAAGCGGATCCGTTGTGGCTGGAAGCCGGTGATCTCGTCATGCTGCTCGACGGGGCCGGCCACGCCGTGTCCAGTGCCGGTAGCGGTCCGCTGGCTTCCGATGACGCGCTCATCGCGGGAACCGAGGTCGACCTCGGTGGAGCCGGGCCGCGAACGCGGCTCCTGTGCGCGGGTTACCGGCCCGGACGTGGCCTGCCCG
This sequence comes from Amycolatopsis sp. NPDC045836, assembly GCF_056431745.1. Taxonomy (NCBI): domain Bacteria; kingdom Bacillati; phylum Actinomycetota; class Actinomycetes; order Pseudonocardiales; family Pseudonocardiaceae; genus Amycolatopsis; species Amycolatopsis sp. NPDC045836. The sequence continues at coordinate 32,261 of NZ_JBWKKF010000028.1, forward strand.
CTTCGCTGCGGGCCCAGTTGCCCCCGGTGCTGCACATCCGGCCGGCGAAGTCAGCGGTGCACGGCGGCCTGGCCGAGACGGCGCGGATGCTGGACGAGGAGACCGCGGCGGGTCGGCCTGGCTCGCAGCTCGTGGTGGACCGCCTTGTCGATGTCCTGGTCGTGCAAGCTCTGCGTGGCTGGCCACGGGTGCTGCCGTCGCAAGACCTCCCCGTCGCCGCGGCGATGTCCGCACTGAACGACGAACTCGACCGGCCGTGGACGCTCGACGACCTGGCGCGCCGGTGCGGGGTATCGCGCGCGACGTTGACCAGGCGGTTCACCCTCGTGACCGGCGAACCGCCGCTGACCCACCTCCGACGCCGGCGAATGGAGGTGGCCGCGAGTCGGCTGCTGGAAAGCGACGACTCGCTGGCCACCGTCGCCGAACTCGTCGGGTACGCCTCGGAGTTCTCCTTCTCGCGGGCGTTCACCCGCGCTTTCGGCGTGGCACCGGGCCACTACCGCAGAACCGCCCGATGACACCGGAGCGAGTCCGCGGGGGACCGGTCAGCCGATCCGCATGGCCCGGATGATCGTCTGCTCCACGGTGTTGCCGTCGCCGTCGACGGCTTTCGCCCGCAGTGAGGCGAAGCCGGTGGCCGGGTTCGGCACGGTGGCGGACCACCCGGTCCGGTCACGGCGCAGTTCCGTGTCCTGCCACGTGGTGCCGTCGTCGTAGGACACCTCGACGTCGAGGTGCCGCACGGACGGCACCCCGTCCTGGCGGGTGACCCGCACCGGGAACGTGAACCGGCCCGCCGGGACCAGGTTGTCCAGGCCGGTGCGCGGGGCGAAGCCCACCGCGAGCAGCGGGAGCTTCCGGCCGTCGCCCGCCGAGGACGAGCGGAACGTCCAGGACCCGCTCACCTTCGTCGAGGTGGTCCAGTCGGGGTGCGTGCGGGTGACGTCCGCGGTCAGCCGGTAGGCCGCGTCCGCTGCCGGCACGGTGAAGAGTCCGTGACCGGCCCGGGGATCGGTGCCGATCAGGGTGCCCTCCCGGTACAGGCTCGTGGACCCCTGGTCGATGCCGCCCTCGGGATCGGGCAGGCTGGGGTGCCCGGCGCCGTCGGTGAACAGCGGGACCAGCAGGTCCAGCGCACCGGCGTTCCGCCAGGCCCAGGGACGGGTGCTGATGTGGGTGTCCGGGGACTCGCCGGCGAAGCCGGGTCCGAAGACCGGCGCGTTCCAGCGGACCTCGTGCTCGTGGCCCGCGGTGAGGTCCACCGTTTCCCGGGATTCGCCGAGCGCCGCGCTGAGCCGGTTGAGCTCCCAGGTGCCCGGGGTGAAGTGCTCCACCCGTTCGGCCGACTCCGGGGCCGGTCGCGTGGGGAAGTAGATCGGCCCGCCGTCCACGAATCCCCTTGCGGTGGCGGAGTCGGTCCCGGTGCCGTGGTAGGCGGTCTTCACCGCGGCCAGGTCGGCGAGCGCCACCTCGTGGGTGGTGGAATCCGGGACCCGGCCGGCATGGGTGAGCAGCACCGAACTGCGCAGGCGGCTGCTCTCGCGCAGCGCCAGTCCCGCTTCCAAGCCGCCTCGGGCGGCCGCGGCCTCGAACGACTGCCCGGTGCGGTCGGAGAGGACGACCAGCGGCAGCGGCGCCGGTGCCTCCAGGTAGGACAAGCCCCGTTCGCTGAGCGCGACGGCCTTCGCCCCCGCCGAGTGGAGCGCGTCGACGCGCCGGTACGCCTCGTCCGGGTCCAGGGCGGGTGGCAGTTCCACCACCACCAGCTTGCCGTCCACACCGGACGGATCGCTGCCGTCGCCGCCGTGGGTGACGGGGAGCCGGGTGAACTCGGGCAACGGGGCACCGGGCAACTTCCGGGTCTCCACCTCGAACCGCTCGGGCGATTCGGCGAACAGCTCCACACCCAGTTCCTCGAACAGGGAAGAAACGTTGTAGCTGAACGAGGGCGCCGAAACCCCGGGCTGCGCGTGGACGAACATCTCATCGAAACGCGGGTCCCACTGGTGGCTGTACCCGGTGTCGGACCGGCCGAGGTCCCTGATGCGGTGCCCGGTGTTGATCATGCCCCAGGAGGACCGGGCGCCGGGCTGGCCGAGGCCGACGCTCACCTTCTTCGCCAGCCTCCCGTCGAGCGTGAGCTCGGTCCGGCGGTCGATCGTCAGTTCCGGGTGGGTGACGACGGTGGCCGAGTACCGCTGCTCCTGATCGACCGTGATGAAGGTGCCGGAGATCCCGTAGCGTCCCTCCGGCAGCAGGCCCAGCCGCCCGCCCTGGCTGAAGTGGAACTCGCCGTCGTCCAGGTTGACCAGCGCCAGGAGGGCTTGACCGGGCACGGCACCCGTGCGGTCGAGCAGGTTCACCGTGACGTCGTGCCGCGGCTCCTCCTGGTTGACACCGATGAGCGCGCGGACCGACACGCTCCCGTCCGCGGTGGACGCGACGAGGCTGCCGCCGTGGGCGCCGGGCGGGGAGTCGCCGGGGTGCACCGTCAGGCCCACCTCCGCCTCGCCACCCGCGGGGACCGTCACCGAGTCCGCCGAGAGCGCGACGAGACCGGCCGGTGCCGGCGAGCCGCCGGGGGCGGCCAGATCGAGCGCCAGGTTCAGCGTCACCTCAGCGGGACCGGGATTCCGGTAGGTGACCGCACGCAGCACCGGTTCGGTCGCGCCGACCGGCAGCGGAACGTTGGTCACCGCGGGAGAAACCTGGATCGCCTGCGTGGTGGCCTGGCCGGCGTCGAGCAGGCCGGAGCCCACGGCGAACGCCCCCAGCGACGGCAGCGGCTTCGCGGAGCCGATCAACCCGCCCTTGAGTTGTTCACCGGTCCAGTCCGGGTGTCGCTGGAGCAGGATCGCGGCGGCGCCGGCGGTGTGCGGTGTGGCCATCGACGTGCCCGACAACGAGGTGTGGTGGTCGTCGACCGGCTGGCCCAGCGCGGTCCCCGCCGCGCGGGCGGCGACGATGGAACTGCCCGGAGCGGCGATCTCGGGCTTCACCGCGCCGTCGAGCCGGCGCGGCCCCCGGCTGGAGAAGCCGGAGAGTTCGCCCGCCTTGGTCACGCTGCCGACCGCCAGCGCGGCGTCGGCGGCGGCCGGGGAGCTGACCGTCTCCTCCGCACCCGCGTTGCCGGCGGCGACCACGAACAACGTGCCGTGCTCGCGGCTGAGCCGGTTGACCGTCATCGAAGTCGGGTCGGTGCCGTCGGTCGGGCTACTGCCGAGACTGAGGTTGACCACCTTCGCGCCGACTTCGGCGGCCGCCCACTGCATGCCGGCGATGACGTCGTCGCTCTGCCCGTCACCGGAGCTGTCGAGGACCTTGCCGACGGCCAGCCCAGCATCCGGGGCGACCCCCCGGAACCTGCCGCCGGAGGCCGCACCGGTCCCGGCGATGGTCGAGGCGACGTGCGTGCCGTGCCCGTTGCCGTCCTTGGCGTCGGGCTCGGCGGTGAAGTTCTCGGTCACGCCGATCTTGCCCGCGAAGTCGGGGTGGGCCGGGTCGATCCCGGTGTCCAGCACGGCCACCGTGACGCCCTTGCCGGTGTGCCCGCCCTGCCAGGCAGCCGGCGCGCCGACCTGGGGCACGCTCTGTTCCAGGTCGGCCTGGATGCGGGCGTTGAGCCAGACCTTGCGCACACCACCGGAGAGCGCGTCCGGTCCGCCGCTGAGCGCCTGCCAGGTCAGGTGCGCCGCGGCCTTGTCCCCGTTCACGGCGGTGTACCCGGGGAGCACGCGCTCGACGCTCGCCCCGGCCGGAGCCGCCGACGCGCTCGTGCCGTCGCCGGTTTCGAGCAGGAGCGGGATGGTGCCGGTCCCGGCGTCGTGGTAACCCTGGCGGATCAGCCCGGTGATGTTGAAGAGTTCACGGTCCAGCTTGCCCGAGGCCACCATCGTGGCCGCTCGTTCCGGGAGCAGGTACTGGTCGAGGTGCCGCCCGTTCTGCCTGGTGAAGCGGAAAGCTCCCCCCGGGGTGCCGGCTTCGAGCTGGGCGGACCAGCGGTCGCCCGCGCGCGCCGCCAGGACCACGTCGCCGGTGATCAGCGTGACGCGGTGCTCGTCGCCGGTGGCGACCGGTTCGGGAGCCGCTGCCGCGGTTCCCGCCGTCACCGGTGACGTCGTGATGGCCGTGGCGAGCAGTCCCGCCAACCACATTCGTCCGCGCATCGAACTCCTCATCGTCGGAGAAAGCCGGTGTCACCGCCCTGGCACCCGCGCAGCCAACCCCGAGCGGCGAGCGAGGAACTGGTCAGTACCGGGCAGCGACGCTGAAGTCGTCGCGTTGGAGCAGTGGTTCGTCGGGCCGCCAACCCGTTGTATCTAAGGAACAGAGGCATCGACGCTCTTTCAGCGGACGGTGAAGTCACCCCCGGGTGGTGCGCTCCAGCAGTGGGCTCGCGCCTCCGAGAGGCCCTGTCCGCGTCTTGGTGACAGTGCCGTGACAGAGACGGTTTCTAACTTTCGAAGCCCATCCGAAAGTCAAAGGAGAACAATGAAGAGGTCCCTATTCGCGCTGGCCGTGCTGCCCGCTGCCGGTGCACTGGCCGCACTGGGCGCGGGCACCGCCTCCGCCACCACCACGCCCGCCACCAGCGCGGCGTCCTCGAACCAGGCGATGGCGAACTGCGATCCCATCTGGATGCTCTCCGACCGGGCCGGGGGCAACTGCCACGACATCGCGTTCCGCGTGGGTGTCCGGTGCAAGTCGACCACGGGTGAATGGCTGGTCTTCTTCAGCGACTGGCGCCAGCCGGGCAACCCCGGGACGGCTTTCTGCCCGGGCGGCTGGGAAACCGTGAGCGCTGCCTACGACCTCCCCGAATAGGCTCGAGAGCGGCCTTCCCGGTGATCACCGGGAAGGCCGCCCCTGCCCCGCCAGCCGCCCTCGGCGGAGCCGCTGCGCGGCACGGCTTCCCCGCGGTACCAGTGGCTCCCGAACACTTCGTTTCACGTCCACGCAGCGCGTCACGGCCGGGTTCCTGCCGGCGCGGTGAGCCCGCGGGCAGGGGAGGATCAGAACGGCAGCGGCGTCCGGACGACCTCCAGCTCGGCCGGGTTGATCACCGGAGGCGCACCGGCGGTCTGGAACCCGACGTCGGCCCAGCGGCGCACGATGTCGGTCGCCGCGAGGCGGTCACCGTCGGCGAGCAGCGAGATCTTCGCCCCGTGGTGCGCACCCGGTGCGGTGTAGAGGTGCGAGTCGTGCGGGCTCGGCGTGAACCGCTCGGCGCTCCAGGGGTCGTTCTCCCCGTAGACGAACATGATCCGCTGCCCGGAGGTGCGCACCCACCGGTCCACGTCGGGCATCGGAGCCGGGTTGTGCGCCCGGTGCAGCTCCGGCGGAACGTTGGAGTACACCGACGACGAGTCCGGGTACTCGAGGTAGGGGCGCAAGTGCGCGAACTGCGGCTGGGGCCAGCCGAGTTCGGTCATCGCGTGGAAGTAGTACGGCGTCATCTGGCCGAGGTCGTTGTCGCTGAACGAGCCGAAGGCGACGGTGTTGTTGATGTACTCGAAGATCTGCTCGGTGGTGGCGGAGGCCGGCGGCACCTTCGCGCACTCCGCCTGGCCGAGGAACTGCCAGAACGCCCAGCCGAGCATCATCACCGACTTCTCGAACGCCTGGTCGAGGCTGCCGACGATGTTGTCGTAGGTCCAGCCGGACTTGGCCGCGTGCTGCGTCAGCAGGGCGACCAATTCCGGCCTCCGCTCGAACGCCTCCACCTGGAGGTCGGCGAGCGCGGTGCGGCAGGCTTCGGGGCCGACGGACGCGAAGAACCGGTCGTAGGCGCTGTCCTCGTCGTTGTCGCGGTCGTTCGGCGCCACGTACGCGACGACGCCGTCGACATCACCCGGGTAGAACCGGCTGTGGTAGACCGAGGCCATCCCGCCCTTGCTGGCCCCGCTGGACAGCCAGTTCTTGGTGTAGAGCGGCTTGAGCGCGGTCACCAGCCGGTGGTGATCGGTCGCCGCCTGCCAGGTGGTGAGGTGGTCCCAGTTCGCCGGCTCCGGCCGGGACGGCGGGAAGAAGCGCTGCTCGGTCGAAATCTGATTGCCGCCGACGAGCTGGGTCGTCTCGGTGCGGAACGGGGCCGGGTAGAGCCCGTACCCGGTGGTGTGCAGGATCATCGGCCGGTCGACCGACTTGTGCACCAGGCTGAACCGCTGCTGGAAGGTGGCACCGTCCGGCTTGCGGTGATCGACGGGCTGCGTGTAGCCGAGCACGAAATAGCGATGCTCCGGGGCCGGGGGCGTGCCCTCGGAAAGCACCGTCAGACCCGGGATCCGCTTGAGCTGGTCGAGGATGTCGTCCTGCGGCGCGGCACCCGCCGCACCCACCGGACCGAACAGTCCCGCGACGACCGCGACCGCGGCGCCGAAAGCCGCGGTTCTCCGTAACTTGGTGAACAAATCGGACTCATTTCTCGTACGTCGTCCCCCCAGTCGGTGACGACCACAGGAGTTTGGTCGAAACCGCCCCGCTCATCCCTCGATTAGGCCACGCCGGAATATGGCGATCATCACACCAGTGGCTACCCCGGCTCGTCCACGCCGGTGGGCTGGCGCCCGGCGCTGCCGCTACAGTCCCCGGGTCCGATCGAACTGGGGGTTCGAATGAGGAGATTCCTCACCACCGGCCTGACCGCGCTGCTCGCCATGGGCACCGCGGCAGCCGCCAGCACACCGGCGCACGCCACTTCGCAGCTCGACTTCGGGGCCTGCCCGGCGGATGTCGCCCAGGTGTACCCGGCACTGGAATGCGCCACGGTCAACGTCCCGCTCGACTATTCGCGGCCGTTCGGCGCGCGGATGGACGTGCTCGTCTCGAAGCACGCCAGTACCGACCCGGCGAAACGGCGCGGCGTGCTGTTCGTCAACCCCGGCGGCCCGGCGGGTTCCGCGGTGATGCAGGCGGGCAAGCTGTCCTCTCCGGACGCGACCGGGTACACCCGGCTGCCGGAGGAAGTGCTCGCGGCCTACGACATCATCGGCCTCGATTCCCGCGGCACCGGCCACAGCCAGCCGCTCAGCTGCGTCGGCGAGGACTACTGGCGCCAGCTGCAGCCCGATCCGGACCGGCCAGAAGAGCGGGACAAGAGCTGGGAGCGCTGGACGGCCTTCGCCCGCTCGTGCGCGGAGAAGAACGGCGAGAAGCTGAAGTACACCGGCAGCCGCAACGTGATCCAGGACATGGACCGCGTGCGCGCGCTGCTCGGCGAGGAGAAGATCAGCTACCTGGGGTACTCCTACGGCACCTACCTCGGCAGCGCGTATGCCGAGCGGTACCCGGACCGGGTGGACCGGATGGTCCTCGACAGCTCGATGAATCCGGTGGAACCGCAGATGTGGTACCACAACTCGACCGGTCAGGTCGCCGCGGGAGTGGCCCGCGAGCACGCCTACTTGAGCTGGATCGCCCAGTACGACAACGTGTTCCACCTCGGCAAGAGCCATGACGAGGTGGACGCGGCGTGGAAGAAGCTGCTCGGCGACTTCCGGAAGGCGCCGCGCGGGCCGTTGAAGAACGTCGGCGCGGTGGAACTGATGGACGTCTACATCGCCAACCTGTCCCACGAGCTCTACTGGGAACCCCTCGCGAAGGCGATGGCCGACTACGTGCTGCGCGGTGACGATCGCGCCGTGCTGGACTGGGCGACTCCATCCGGTGGCGCGGAGGGGGAGAGCTCCATCGCGGGAATGATCTCGATCGCCTGCGTCGACTCCGACGCGCCGACGGACCGGACCAGGATCGAACGCGATTTCGGCGAGCTGGCCAAGAGCAGCGATTTCGCCTGGTACAACGTGTCGATCCCGTCCGCCTGCGCCAACTGGCCGGTGCGCGACCAGCGCCTCGTGCCGTCGGGGAAGAACCTGCCGCCGGTCCTGCTCTTCGGCGTCGAAGGAGACTCCGCGACGCCGTACGCGAACACCGTCGCGATGCACGAGCGGCTGCCCGGTTCAGTGCTGGTGACCGAGCGTGGCTCGGGCACCCACTGCTTGTTCGGCAGCCACCCGGCGATGGTCAACTGGGAGGCCCAGCGGATCGGCAAGGAATACCTCGTCGACGGCCTGCTCCCGAACGCCGACCTCGACATCGCGCCACATCCCCTGCCGGTGCCCACGGCGGGGACCGCGGCGGCCGCGCGTCCAGCCGTCGTTTCGCAGCACTCGTGACACCCGCTGACCCGCCCTCGTTGCCACGGGGCGGGTCAGCCTCGCGAAGGCGCTGATCCACCGCTGTCAGGGCCTGCCCGTGGAGACGGCCCCCTCGCCGGTCGGGCTGACCGGATTCGAACCCGCGATCCCTTGGCTCCCAGACACGCCCCGGCGGGGCACTGCACTCCGCCGACAGCGGTAGGGGGGTGACAAGTGGCGGAGGACGAGTATCAAGGGATGCGCAATGCCGGAAGGGTCCAGGTTGGCCAGGGCGGTACTTCAACCTGTGTGGCAAAATCCGGTAGATCCCGCCTCTTCCCGAAGGCGAGCTGTCTGGCTGAACATGGAGTTCGGCAGGCGGTGGGCATGCTGGCGGGCAACCACGTCTTGACGCTGGCTCACTCGTGTGGTGTGGCCGTGACCAGCGGAACGGACCGGTGGGAACAACGACGCCAGCACCAGGTGTCCCCGGTCAGGGCCGGAGCCAGCGGTCGAACCAGGCCCGGGTGCGGCGCAGGACGTCGAGTTGGTGGTTGCGTTCCCGGATCGAGTGGCCTTCCCTGGGGTAGATCACGAACTCGTGCTCGGCGCCGAAGTGGCGCAGTGCCCGGTGGAAGTACACGGCCTGGCCGAGGGGGACGTTGGTGTCCTCGGCGCCGTGCAGGATGAGCACCGGGGTGCGGACGCGGCCGGCGAAGGAGACCGGGCTGACCGCGTCATGCGGGTGCGGGCCGATCCCCTCCCACCCGGTGCTGCCGCCGAGCGCGGCCTCGAACTGGCCGTTCTCCCCGGTCGCGGCCAGCATGCCCCAGTCGGTGACGCCGGAGCTGACCAGCGCGGCGCGAAACCGGTCGGTCTGCCCGATCGCCCAGGCGGCCGTGAACCCGCCGTGGCTCCCGCCGGCGATGCCCAGCCGGTCGGGGTCGGCGATGCCCTCGGCGACGAGCAGGTCGATGCCGGTCAGGATGTCGGTCCACTCCTCCTGGCCGACCCTGCCCGCGACGCTGGCGGCGAACTCGTGACCGTGTCCTTGGCCGCCGCGTGGGTTGGGCAGGAACACCGCGTGGCCGGCGGTGGCCAGCCACTGTGCGCTGGGGAACCAGAACAGCTGGAGTCGATCGGCGTACCGGTCGTAGGGGCCGCCGTGCACGATCGTGACGAGCGGGAACGGGCCGTCCGAAGCGGATTTCCCGGCCGGCAGCACGAGCAGACCGTCCAGCTCGAGGCCGTCGGCGGCTCGATAGGCCAGCGGTCGCTGGGTACCGAAGGCGATGCCCTCCAGTTCGGGGCGGGTGTCCGTGACCTTCCGCAGCGGCCCGGCCGGTGGCCCAACACGAACGTTCGTGGGTTGGTAACGGGTACCGGTCAGTGCCGCGATCGACGTGCCCGCGGAGTTGGTGGTGAGGGCGTCGAGGCGGCCGGGGTGCTGCGACAGTGGCGTGGGACCGTCGGGATCGAGCCTGGCCAGGGTCGTGTTCAGGCCGTCGGCGAACACCACCAGAGGAGCGGCGTCGCTCTGGCACAGTTCGGTGGGGCACATCGGCAGGCCGGCGGTGCGGTTGCGGCGGACGCGGCTGCTCATGGCCAGGTCGAACACGGCGGTGCCGGCGTGGAGGACCGGTGGGGTGAGGGCGAGGTAACCGAGGTGCCAACCGTCTTCAGCCGGCCACCAGGCCAGGGATTGCGCGTCGGCCTCGACCGGTCCGAGGTCCTCCGCGGTCCCCGTGGTGGGGTCGAACAGGTGCAGCCGGCCGGTGCGGGGGCCGTGGTCCATGTCGGGGCTGGCCTGGGTGAGCACGGCGAGCGGGCCACCGTCGGGTCGTTGCCGCAGTTCCACGACGTGCCGGTCGCCGAACACGCTCGGGGTGGTGACCTGGCCGGTGCGCAGGTCGAGCAGGCGCAGCCGGGCACGCGGTTCGCGCTCACCGACGACAATGGCGTCGTCACGGTCCCGGGCGCGGCGCCTGTCCTGCTCGGTGGGCTCGTCTTCGGCGAGCAGCGCAACCAGGTTGGGCTCGGTGAGCGGCAGGTGATCGACGATGCCGGCGCGCCAGCCGGTCAACGCGATCACCACGCCGTCAGCGGGGGTGAGCCGGTGCAGCTGCGAAGTGCCACGCTCCGCGCGGTCGGACAGGAAGTACAGCGAGCGCGAGTCCGCGGACCAGCGAGGGCGAGACTCCGTCGCGGTGCCGGCCGTCGCCCGACGCCACACGCCGTCGTTTTCGATGTCGGCGAGCCAGAGCGCGGAGTCGAGGTGGTCACCGATCCGGCTGGTGGGGGCGAGGACGTAGCAGAGCAACTGCCCGTTCGGAGCGAGAGCCGGTGTCTGCGGGACGCGGCCCTCGGCCACGAGTTCGGCGGTCAAACCTGTCATTCGATCAGTGTGCCAACGTCAACAGCGCCCCGTGGACGAGCCGGGTTCACCGCTCGCACGGTGGCCGGTATTCGTGCCCGGGCAGGCATCTGGCCCAGTTCTCCCGGCTGATCGGCGGCCGCGCGGTGGCGCAGGTGCTCGCGGCGGCGTAATCCGGCTCGGTTCCCAGAGTTGGGCGGCGTGGTCGGTGGCGCCGCCGGCGAGTACCTGCCCGTCCGGCCGGAACGCCACCGTGCCCGGACAGCGTGGCCGGCGGCGGCGGGTGGTCGAGGTCGCTCACGTCGAGCAGCCGCTGGGTCTTGGCCCGGTCGTTCCAGGTGGGCAGGTGTCGCCCCTCCGGGCTCAGCGACCGGGCGGTGACCAGGTCCTCGTGTCTGCCGTTCACCGGAATCTTCGCCGATCTGGGACACCCACGGCCCGAGCGCACGAATCGTCTGGCTGACCCGGCCCGGAGGGCTCACTTCGCGCAACCCCCGGGTCCGGTCCGGCGCCGGCGTGGTGGCGGTGGCCGATCCGGCGCTGTGTCCGGGTGGCCACACGGTCTCGTCGCGGCCGGAGCCGGTGACCCGGGTCGGCCCGGGTCACCGGCCCGGCGTCACGGACGGGTGGTGGTGCAGACGTTCGGTTGCATGGTGACCGAGTGGTCGCCGCCCCAGTGCGCGGCGGTGCCGACGACGCGATGGGGGGCCCAAGTGCCGGTGTTCGGGTTGTACCGCGTCCACGCGATCTTCTGCGCGGTGGCCGGCAGCTGCGTGCCGTAGATGATATCGCTGCCGGGGGAGACCAGTTGGGCGTAGCCGTTCCAGTTGCCCGGGGTGACCTGGTCGCGTTGGAGCCACGCCTGGCTGTTGTGGTCGTAGTGGAAGCGGATCAAGGCCCCCGCGGGGGTGCGGCCGTAGAGCACGCCGTCGCCGGCCGCGGTGATGGACTTGAACCGGTCCCACCCGGTGCCGAGCACCACGCCGCCGTCGTGCTGCCAGCGTTTGGCCGCGCTGTCCCAGGTGAACACCCGCAGGTCGCCGTTGGGGTCGATGCGGTAGATCCGGCCCTGGGAGTCCACGGTGAGCTTGTCGCGGTTGGCCGTGGCCAGGTAGTACTGCCAGCCGGAGCCGACCTTGTTCCCGCCCTTGACCTGACCGGCCACGGTGGTGTCCCAGAGCCGCAGGTCCCCGTCGGCGAACGGATCGGTGGTGCCGGTTTTCTGGTGCACCGTCCACGCCACGTCGCCGGGGCCGGCTTTCAGCACACCGGGAACCGAATTGCCGGTGGCGTTGTGCACCCAGTAGTCGATGCCGTCCAGTGCGGCGTTGGCGGTGCTGTTCGGCGGACTGGTGTTCGTCGTCTGCGTCAGCACGCCGGGCTTCGTGGTGAAGAAGCGGGTGAAGGACGAGCACTTGATGAACTGGTCCGGATTGTGCTGGCCGAACCAGTCGATCAGGTCGTCTACGCGCACTTCGGTGGATCCGCTGCGGCTGGTTTCGGTGGCGCCGAGGCAGCCTTTCTGCCAGGACGTGGAGTGCACGCCCACCAATTCGGGATTCCACTGGTCGCCCCGGTAGGTGGGGCCACCGGCGTCGCCGCGGCAGGTGTCGGAGGCGCCCTGCACGACGTAGGTGGTGCCGGCGATCGAGGAGACCGCGGTGTCGGCGATGTGCTGGTGTTGCGGTACCCATTCGGTGGCGGTACGGCCGAAGCCGGCGATCTTCAGCGCTTCCGAAGGCTGGGGTGGCCGTGACGAAAGCCTGGCGCCGCTGAGCCCGGCGCGGGCCTCCAGCTTGGCGAAGACCAGGTCGCGGTCCTCCCGGGGGCGCAGGTCGACGATCCGCTGGGTCAGGTTGTAGGAGCCGCCGCCTCCCCGCGTTTCCACCGCGTCGGCGTAGATGCGGGCGATGGTGGTGCGGGACGGCGGGCCGGGGTTGATGCGGAAGCCCTGTGCCGGGTTCTCCGCGAAACAGCTCGCGGCGGTGATGATCCACTGGTCGTCGACCAGCGTCCCCGAGCACGCGCGGAAGTTGTCGCCGACGGTGATGCGCACGCTGCCCGGGTACGGCCCACCGTAGCCACCGGTCGGCACCCCGTTGCTGACCGCGGAGGCCGGCGCGGCGGCCAGCGTGGCCGTGGCGACCCCGGCCACCAGCACTGCCAGCGAGCGATGTACCGCTCTGGTTGTTGTCGTTCTCAAGATTCACCCCAGTTTGGATTGTCAGAAAAATGTAAAATCGCCGGTCAATGGCGGAGTCGGCTTTCCCGGTGGCCTGACAGTTTTCTGTAGGAACTCCCATCTTGCGGAGGGCTCGCCCGAGTCGGCCAACCGTCATACTACTGATCTGCGTAGGCCATGAACAGTTCCTGAAGTGCACAATCTTCCGGATGACGTCGACCTGAAATGGTGAAGGTCTGCTGGCCGAACCGGCTCGACCGAGGTCGTCGGCGACTCCGCCGCGCCAGGGGGTGATCGGAGAACGCCGCAAGGACGGCATCACCGAGCGGTGGTCGCGGCGTGGCGGATTCCCTTCCGGCGAGATCTCCTCCGGCCGCCGTTGGCGGCGGCGTTCACCGCAGGGTGAAATGGTTGATCGCCGCGGAAGCCGCTGGCTAGGTTTCAATTGCCGAATCAGGCATTTTTCCGATCATTGACCGCGGGGAGCTCCAGTGGACACCGAGAACACCACGTACGAACTCGAGGAATTCGATTCCGGCGTCTTCTTCAGTGAATTCTGGCGGCGGAAGCCGCTCCTGGTGCGGGGTGGGGCGCCCGGCTTCCTCGGCCGCCGGTGGCCGGTCGAGGAGTTCGACGCGGCCAAGGAAGCAGCGGTGCGCGGCGGGCACGCCATCAGAGAACGCGCGGGCGAGGTGACCTTCATCGAGGGCGTCTCCTCCTTCCACGACGACCTTTCCCGGCGGGCGGCGGAATTCGGCAGGTTGTTCGGTGCACCGCAGACCTGGTTCGACACGGTACGCACCCATTCTTCGAGCGGTATCGGCGCGCACTTCGACCACAGCGACAATTTTGTGCTCCAGCAGAGCGGAACCAAGGACTGGTACCTCGCCCCGCCGGCGAACATCGAGCAGGCCGACATCGCCAGGCGCATGATGAACCTGCCCGGCGTCGGCGGCCACCGGTTGCCGGAGGAGACCAGGCTCCACTTCGAGGTCGCGCCGGACGACCTGCTCTACATCCCGCTGTTCTGGCTGCACTCCGGTGTCTCCCGCGGCGAGTCGCTGAGCCTTTCCCTGGTGTGCCCGGCGGTTTCGCTGTACTCGGCGGTCGCCCCCTTCCTGGCCAAGGCGATGAAGGCGGGAGCGCTCGGCTACCAGCCGATCCCCGCCCTGCACGCGGGGCTCTCCGCCGACGAACGAGAGCGGACCACCGAGAAGGTGCACGCGGCGACCCGCGCGCTGCTGAACCGCCTCGGCCAGGACGACCTCGCCGAGGCGGTCATCGCACTGCAGGAGGAGCACCTGCGGGTTCCGACGGCCTGACCGGGACGGGGCGGGATCGCCGGGCCGCCAGCGCCCCGGCGATCTCCCCCGCCCGCACGGCGACGTTGGAGAGCAGGGAAGACGAAAGGCCGTGCGTGTGCTCGGTCCCGCCTTGCAGGTACACCCCCGCGTGCACCCCGGGTGCGGTGACCACGCGGTGGTCGCGCTCCACCGCGGGCAGGCCCTGTTCGTCGAGTTCGATGTGGTCGGCAGCCGAACCGAGCAGGCGGACGGGATCCATCGGCCGGTAACCGGTTGCGCAGACCACCACGTCGACGGACAGTTCCCACTGCTCGCCGGTGCCCAGCGCCCGGATGCCGACGCGCACCCCGCTGCCCTCGGCCCGCATCCCGGTCACCTCGGCCAGGTTCACCAGGTGGAGCCGTTGCCGCCCGCGCACCTTCTCGTCGTAGTGGCGCCGGAACAGTTCGGAGATCAGGTCGTCGTCGACCACCGAGTAGTTGGTGTTGGCGTGGTAGTCGCGGAACCTGCGCCGGATCTCGGGTGGGGCCTGGAAGAAGTCGTCCACGGCCGCCGGGTCGAACACCCGGTTGGTGAACGCCGAGTCGTCGGCGCGGCTGTAGCCGTACCGCGACATGACGGCGTGCACCTGGCTGTCGGGGAAGCGCTGGTGCAGGTGGGCGGCGACCTCGGCGGCGCTCTGCCCGGCACCGACCACAGCGAACCGCAGGCCCGCCCGTTCGGGCAAGTCGGTGAGCCGGTGCAGGAACTCGGCGCTGTGCCAGACCCGCGGTGAGCGTGGCGCGAAGGCCGGCAGGAACGGGGTGATCCCGGTGGCGAGCACCAGGTTCCGCGTCCGCCGGACGAGCTCCCGCCCCGAGCCGGTCCGCGTCACCACGTCCCAGTACCGCACCACGTCGCCGCCGGGCACCGGTCGCACATCCACCAGTTCGGTGTCGTAGACGACGCGGTCGCGGAACTCCGCCTCGACCCAGCCGAGGTAGTCGTGGAATTCGACCCGGGTGGGGAAGTGTGCGCCGAGGTTGACGAAGTCGGCGAGCCGATCCCGTGCGTGCAGGTAGGACAGGAAACTGAAGCGGCTGGCCGGGTTCCGCAGGGTCACCAGATCCTTGAGGAAGCTGACCTGCATGGTGGCCTCGGGCAGCAGCAGCCCGGGGTGCCAGCCGAAGGCGGCCTTGCGCTCGAGGAACACCGCCCGCGGCCGGATTTCGGCGGGCAGTTCGTCCAGCGCGATGGCCAGCGCCAGGTTGGCCGGGCCGAAACCAGCTCCCACCACGTCGTGGACCACGGCGCTCACCGGGCCCGCTGCGCGAGGTGGAACAGGTACTCGCGGGTGTTGAGCGGATTGCCGTCGGTGCGGTCGCGGACCGGAGCCGGGCCGTGCACCCGGCGATCGCCGTGGGCGCGGGACCACCACACGCCTTCCCCCCTGGTCAGCTCCGGCAGCAGCTTCGTCACGGTGTGGACCTGCCGGGCCGGGAGGTCCCCCTCGATGTGCCAGGACGTGCTCGTCGCCGTGGTCTCACGGATGCGTGCTTCGCAGGCGAGCAGGTGGGAGGTGGCCGGGCTGAGCGCGTCGGCGGGTACCTCGGCCTCGAAGCTGTGGCAGGGTTCGTAGACCAGCGTGCCCGCTCGGTCCAGCGCCCGCAGCAGCACGACGGGGGTGAGCAGCCGGAAGTCCCCGCCGGTGCTGCACGCGTTGTCGAAGGCGGTGTGCACCACGGTGACCACGCAGTCGGTCACCGCCCAGCCGGACAGGCCCTGCGCCAGCGCTTCGCGCACGGTTTCCTCGATCGCGCGGTGGAACGCCTGCGGTAGCGCGCCGAACTCGGTCTCCCGCCGCAAGTGCACCCCCTCCCCGCGAGGAGCGGGTTCGACCCTCAGGCCGACACCGGCCACGAACGGCGAGCGGCCGAGCTGCACCACGGCCGAGCCGCGGCCGGCCGGTCGTTCCAGGTACACCGTCCGGGTCGGGGTGAAGACCGCGTCGACACCGAAATCGCGGAGGAGCGTCTCGGCCAGTATCTCCTTCTGGATTTCGCCGTAGAGCAGGACCGAGGTCTGCCCGCCGCCGGCGGGCCTGGTGCTGATCAGCGGATCGTGCTCGGCGAGGGTGACCAGCGCCGAATGCAGCCGGGGAGCCTCGGCCGGTTCGCGGGGACCGACCAGCGTTTCCAGGCTGGGGCGGGCGAACCGGGCGGCCTCGGCGCCCTTTTCGTCCGGCGCGCCGATGCGGTCACCGACCCGGCAGGCGGACAGCCCGCGGACGCGGGCGATGCCGCCCGCGGTGAACCGATCGCGGTCACCCACCACTTCCACCCCGCTGAGCTGCGCTGAATAACCGGTGGTGGAGCCATCTGGCTCGCGCCGGTGACAGCTGACGCGGTCCCTGGCCCGGAGTTCACCGTCGAACAGCCGGACATAGGCGAGCTTTTCCCCGGCCCGGCCGCGTTCGAGGGCGAAGACCGTGCCACGGGGTTCACCGTCGGGGCGCCCGGTCGCGGCCGGGAGCAGCCGCCGCACGCCCTCCACCAATTCCGGCACGCCCGCACCGGTTCTGGCCGAGCCGAAGAACACCGGGCAGATCGCGCCGGTGGCGACCTGCCCGGCAAGCGAGCGCAGCACCTCGTCTTCCGGTACCTCCTCGCCCGCCACCAACCTGGCCAGCAGGGCGTCGTCGGAGTCGGCGAGGAGTTCAGCCACCTCCGCGGCGTTCTCCCGCCAGGTGCTGCGGACGCGTGCATCCGCGGTGCCGAGGCCGTTCGCGGTGTTCATCGGCACGATCCGCGTGGCGAGCCGTTCGCGGATCTCGTCGAGGAGTGCGGCACCACGGGCGCCGGCGCGGTCGACCTTGTTGACGAAGACGAGGGTGGGCAGGCGCATCGCGCGCAACGTCTTCATCAGCACGCGGGTCTGCGCCTGGACCCCTTCCACCGCCGAAAGCACCAGCACCGCGCCGTCGAGCACGAGCAGGGCTCGCTCGACCTCGGCGACGAATTCGGAGTGGCCCGGGGTGTCGACCAGGTTGACCTGCCGTTCACCCGCGGTGAAGGCGGCGACCGCGGTGCGAATGGTGATGCCGCGCCTCCGTTCGATTTCGGTGGAATCGGTCTGCGTGTTCCCGGCGTCTACGCTGCCCAAGCTGCCGATGGCGCCGCTGTCGTAGAGCAACCGCTCGGTGAGGCTGGTCTTGCCCGCGTCGATGTGCGCCAGTATGCCGATGTTCACCGAAAACCTGTGCTGTCCAGCTATGGTATTCATGCCTTTCCGCGAATGGGGACAGTGCTCGTCCGCGCGGGGCGGACAAACCCAACTTGGCACAGGGAAGTGCTGCGTCAGCGGGGTTTCACGCCTGGTTGAAGAAATTGACACCGGCCGCTCGGCGCGGCGAGGCTGGAGAAGCTCCGTCAACTGGGTGGCATCTCCGGCGGTATCCTGGTTATTTCTCTCGCTTTCGCGACGGACCTTTCCGGTGTTCGTCGGAAATCTTCCCCGAATACGAAAGGAATGTGATTTCATGGCGAACCTGTCTCTGGACAAGAAGCCCGCGTTCTTCCGGGTCTGGTCGGTCGAGCTGTTCTTCGAGGCCGAGGCCATGGAGACCGAAACGGTGGTGGGCAACCTGAGCGCGCCGCTGGAGTTCGACGCCGAACTGGACGCGATCCTGGGCGCCCAGGGCCGCTGACGCGACAGGCCTGACGGCAGGGGTGGCCGGCCCGCGCCGGCCACCCCGTCCAGAACCGCTCCGGACCGCAAGGAAATCCTTCGCATGACTGCGACGCACGAAGCGCACGCGGCACCCGCCTTCTGCGGGTTGCCCGCGGCGACGCCGCACACCGTGCCGCCGGGTACGGCGGCGGCGGTGCTCGGTGCCGCCTACTCGCTGGGCAGCCCGCACGAGGGCGCGGAGAACGCCCCGTTCTTCCTGCGCACCGTGTCCAAGGCCTACACCTGGGCCGCCGAGGTGCCCGCGGTCTTCGACCTGCGGCACCGCCTGCTGCTGGACCGCGTGGTCGACCTCGGTGACCTGGACTTCGGCGCGCAGGAGCTGACCGGGGCGATGGCCACCGTCGAAAGCACGGTCGCGGCGCTGCCACCGGGCGTGGTGCCGGGGCTGATCGGCGGTGACCACACGGTGACCCTGCCCGCCGTGCGCGCCCTGGCGGACCGGTCGGACCGGCCGTTCTCGGTGGTGCAGTTCGACCACCACCTCGACCTGCAGATCTGGGACGGCGCGCCGGCGAACCCCGGTGGTGCGCGGGACGCGGTGTTCCACACCAACGTGATGTCGCACGTGTCCGACCGCATCGGTGAAGGCAGGCTGTTCCAGGTCGGGGTGTCGCCCTACGCCACCGTGGAGGCCGAGGCGGCCGCCGCGGTGCCCGGGTTCCTGGCCTCGGTGGGCACGCAGATCTGCCTCAGTTCCCCCGAAATCGAAGACGCGGACCTGTTCCGCGCGGCCGTCGGCCACGGCGCCGACGTGTACCTGACGGTGGACGTGGACGTGCTCGACCGCGCGGAGATGCCCGCCACCGGCTACCCCGCCGAGGTGGGCCTGAGCACGGGACGGCTGCTGCGGCTGATCGACCTGGCGCTCGAGCGCAACCGGCTGGTCGGCTTCGACGTCGTCGAGTTCGCCGCCGCCCGCGCGGACCGCGCCCGCGACACCCTCCTCGCCGCGCAACGCGCCGCGCTGGTCTTCCTGCACCTGCTGTGCTGGGCGCGGCGGCAGGCGGGGCCGGTGCGCCGATGACCGTCGTGGATGTTCCGATCAGGAGGTTCCCCTTGTCCAGCAACACCTTCCAGCAGACGATGACCGGGCTCGAGTTCACCGCCCCAGCGGACGGGCGGGCCGACCTGTTCTCCCGCGCCTGTGTCGAGCAATACCGCGACTGGGACCCGGCCCGCTTCGGTTACCTGTTCGCCCAGGTCTTCGAGCCCAACGTGCTGGTGGAAGTGGCGCTGCACGCGGACGTGCCCTACCAGGCGCTGGCCGACCTGAGCCACCGGCCCACGGGCAGCATGGCGCACCTGGCGGAACTCGCCGGGCACGCCACCGACCTGTCCGTGGTGCAGGCGGTGAACCTGGCTGCCGCGCTGATCAGCGTCTCGCGGTTCGACGCCGCGTCGGCGGTGCTGGCGGTGGCCTTCGCCAAGGCGGCTGGGCCGCTCGAGCGCTTCGAGACCTCGATGCTCGCGTTCGTGGTGGCCAATCGCTGCGAGGACCGCGAGCGGATCGCCCGATCCTTCGGCGAGATGCGCCGGGCGATGGAGACCGGTGGTGTACCGCCCGAACGCGGGCTGGACGCCTGCGCGCAGGCGGTGGTCTGGTACCTCAAGCGCGAGGACCTCGCCGAAGCCGACTTCCGCTGGTACCTGGCCACCGGCACCCGGCTGGCCCGGTTGAGCGGGGTGGACCCCGCCCCGATCTCCTCCTGGTACCGCGCGCTGGCCATGGTGCCCGCGGCGGGCGGTGACGCCGGCCGGACCAGGGAATACATGGTCAAGGCCCGTGACGCCGCAAGGGAAACACTGGACCGCCGGCCGCGCGCGTTCGAACAGCACCTGCTCAAGACTTACTTCGAGTCCTCGCTCAAGGAATTCATGTACGTCAGCCCCGACCTCGGCCGCGCCGAGGAGTCCGGCCGGGCGCTGATCGAGCTGGACCCGGCCTGGTCACCGAGTTACGGCGAGGTCGCCGAGGTCTACCTGCGCTTCGGGAAGCCGGAGCAGGCGGCGGGGATGTACGACCAGGCCGTCGCGGCCGGGCCGCCCTACCACGGTCACCACCTGCGGCAAGCCGCGCGGACACACGAAAAGTGCGGGAACACCGAGGCCGCGCTGGCGCACTACACCAGCCTGTCGCACCTGGTCCCGGACAACGCCGGCGTGCTGACCGCGGGCCACGACCTGGCCGAGCGGACCGGTCACGGCGCGCGTACCCACTTCGCGCGGCTGCTCGAACAGCTCGACCCCAGTAAGGCCGGTCACTGAAACCCATGCGCCACACCGAATTCACCCTCCGCAACTTCTCCGGCTTCGCCGCGATCATCTTCCTGATCAGCACGGTCAGCGTCAGCTTCGGCGCGGTGGACCTGCTGATGATCGCGCCACTGGGCGTCGAGCACGTGGCGGCGGTCGGCCAGGGCGACCTGATCATCGTGGGGCTCTTCGCCTTCTTCGGCGGTTTCGTGGACGTCTTCAGCAGCAAGCTGGCGATGGCCGAAGGCAAGGGCGAGTCCGCGCGCCGGCTGCCCGTGCTGGCCGTCGCCCTGCTGCTCACCGCGGTGGTGTGCGAGCTGGTGGCGGTGCTGCTCGCGCTGGGCACCCGCCCATTCTTCGAACTGGCGGGGCAGGACCCCGCGCTCGTGCCGCTGGTGACCGACTACACGAGCGTGCGGCTCTACAGCGTGGCCTTGCTGCTCGCCTACGTCGCGGTCAACGAGGCGCTGAAGATCAGCGGGCTGAAGAACGTCTCGCTCGTCGTGCTGGTGCTGGGCGTCGGCGCGAACGCCGGGCTGAACTGGCTGTTCCTCTACGGGCCGCCGGCGGACCGCTTCTCCTCGCCGGAGTCCGCGGTGGCCATCGCGACCGTGGGGGCACAGGCGCTGATGGCGGTGAGCAGCCTCGGCGTGTTCCTGTGGCAGGCGCGCAAGCGCGAGGACCGGTTCACCCGTCCGGCCGCCGCCGACGTCGGAGTGGAGTTCCGCGCCATGCTCAAGGTCGGCCCCGGTATCGGGGTGCGCCACCTCAACGACTACATGGGCTCCATCGTGCCGATGATGTTCGTCGGGTTGCTCGGCGTGCACGCGCTCGCGGCGTACGCGCTGGCGGCGAAGATCTACACCATCGTCTGCCGGGTGCCGCAGTCCTGCGTGACCGGTGCGTTCGTCTTCTACAGCTACGCGGTGGGGCGGGAAACTCCGCCGCCGGCGCTGCGGCGGACGGCACGGACCATGCTGCTCTACACGGCGGTGCCGACGCTGGTCTCCACCGTGCTGGTGGTGCTCTTCGCCTCGCCGCTGGTCCGCTTCTTCAGCGACGGCACCGTGGACGAGGGGCTGGCCGTGGCCATGCTGTTCGCGTTCATGGCCACGGTGCCGCTCTACATCTTCGAGGCGGCCTACGGCGAAATGCTGACCGTGCACCAGCGCGGTGGGCTGCTGTCGGTCTCGTCCACGCTGACCACCTGGCTGATCATGATCCCCCTGGCGGTCTTCGGTGTGCTGGTGCTGGAATCGGCGCCGCTGGCGATCGCGCTGGGCGGGGTGGTCGCCACCGCGGTGCAGGTCTGGCTCTTCTGGCGGGCGCTGCACCACACGCACTGGACCACCGCCGGGAATCAGGCCACCGGGGTGCCCATTGGCTGAGCTCGCCGCGTTCCGGCACGATCCGGTCAAGTCGGTCCTGCCCGGCGGACCGGAGGGTGCCTGGCACTGGGACAGCGAACCCATCGTGTGCGGGTACACCAAGCTGACCTACGACAACCCCGAACTGGGCACGGTCCCGGTATCGGTGAGCGCCAGCCCGGCCGTGCTCGGCGGGATCGGCGTGGTGGTCGCCTCCGACGACGGCTTCGTCCGGTGCTACGACCAAGACCTGGGCAAGGTCTACTGGACCCGGCGGCTCAACAGCGGGGTCTACGCCTCGCTGCTGGTGGACGCGGACCGCGGCCGGATCGTGGTGGCGGGCACGGCCGGCCTGGTGGTCTGCTTCGACCTGCGCGGCGCGCTGGTGTGGTCGGCCGAGATCGGCTCGCAGGTCTGCGCGACCCCGGTGGTGCTGCCCGGCGGTGACGTGCTGGTGGTGGCCGCCTTCCACGGCCGGTGCGTCGGCCTGGACCTGGCCACCGGGGCGCGGTTGTTCGAACGCGAGCTCCCACGCCCGTGGGCCGCCGACCACGGCGGTGTGGCTTCCTACCGGGACCCGTACGCGAGCCCGGTCGCCACCGGTGCCGGGAACGCGGTGCTGTGCTGCGCCGAGCACGTGCTCTGCCTCGCGCCCGACGGTGCCGAGCTGTGGCGCACCGAGGTCGGCCAGGGCATCAAGGCTTCCCCGGTCGCGCTGCACGAGCTCGGCGAGATCGCCGTCTGCCCGGTCGATGGCCGGTGCCTGTTCCTCGACGAGCGCACCGGCGCCCCGGTCGCCGGTGTGGACCTGGGGGACAAGGTGATCGCCAGCCCCGCGGTGTCCGGCGGGGTGCTGGCGGTGGGCACGCAACGCGGGGACGCGCTGGGGGTGGACGTCCGCGCGCGCCGGGTGGCCTGGACCGCCCGGCAGGCCGGGCCGCGGTCCTACACCTCGTTCAGCGTGCTGCCCGGCGGTGCCTTCACCGCCACCGCCGACCGGGGCAACGTGGTCTGCCTCGACCCCGCCGGCGGACGGCTCCGCTGGGAGACCAGCCAGGTGCTCGGCCTGCCCGAGCACGAACCCGCCATGGACATCACCCCGGTGGCCGGCCTCGACGGCAGGCTGTACTGCGCCTCCTACGCCGGTGACGTCTACGAATTCCGCTTCCGACCCGACAAGGGGGCCCGCCGGTGAGCAGGGAACAAACGCTGGACCCGGGCATCGCGCCCGATCGCGACAGCATCACCTCGATCGAGGAGTCGCTGGACACCATGCTGGCCCGGTTGCGGGTCATCGCCGCCGAGCCGGCGCTGACCGAGCAGACGCTGGTCGAGGTGATGGCGATCTACAACAACGTCGCCTACGTCTTCCTCTACCTGGAAGCGATCGACGACGAGGTGAATCACGCGCGGCTCGCCCCGCGCCGCGCCGCCTTCCACGAGGACGACGAGCTGGATGCGCGGCTACTGACCCTGCTGGAGGGGTTGCGCTGCGAAGATCCCGAGGTCGAGCGCGCCCGGCTCGAGTACGCCGACCAACTGCGCCGCAGCGCGGTCCACGACCCCACGGCCGACCGGAAGATCGAGGAACTGCTCGGGCGGGCGAAGACCGTGCTGGAGCGGATCGACGCGGACCAGGCGCAGCTGCTGGCGCGCATCGGCGCCGGCGCGGAGGCGGGCAATCCGCAGGCCGTCTACTACAAGCTGATCAGCGGAGCACCCGCCGAGGCGACGCGCGACAAGCTCGGCCGGGCCTGGCGAGCACAGCGCGACCGGCATACCGGCGACCTCGTGTCGCTTCTCGATTCGATGACCGAGGTCCGCCGGGCGGACTGCGCGGCCACCGGGCAGCCGAGCGTGCTGGCCAGGTCGCTGGCCCGCAGCCAGGTCAGCGAGGCGGAGGTCGGCGACTTCCTCGACCGCTACCTGCGGCGGGCCCGGGCCGGGCACGAGGAGCTGGCGGCGGAGATCCGCGCGGTCACCGGCAGTTCGGCGGGCGATCCGATGGACCACTTCGGGCACGCGGTGCAGCGGGTGTTCGCCGGGCGGCCGACCCCACTGTTCGTGCTGGACGAGTGCCTGGAGTTCATCCTGCTGGTCACCCGCGGTGTGTTCGGCCTCGACCTGCGCCGGGTGCCCGAACCACACCCCGGCATCCTGTCCTACGACGTGCACGGCGAGCACGGCACAGTGCTCGGGCAGATCAAGTTCGACCTGTGGGGCAAGGGCGGCAAGTACGCGGCCAACCACACCAACGGCATCCGCAACCGCACTGACTGGAACGGGGTGGTGCAGCGGCCGGTGGCGTACGTGGCCTGCCGGTTCCAGTCCGGACCCGACCGCACCAGCCGGATCACCTTCCAGAACGTGCACAGCCTGTTCCACGAGTTCGGCCACGCGCTCAACCACGTGCTGGTGCGGGGAAACCTGTCCTTCCAGTCCGGACTGGAGTACCTGCCGCCGGAACGCCTCGAATGCCTGAGCATGTGGTTCGAGAAGTGGGTGTACCACCCCGAGTTCGCCCGCCACCTGACCCTGCCGCCGGACGACGCCGACGCGGTGGCGCGGTGCGGGCGGGTCAAGCGGATCGAATACCGGCGCACCTACCTCGAGCGCGCGTTGTCGGCCGCGCTCGACTTCGAGGTCAACCGCGCGGCCGAGGGCGGCCTGCGCGCGGCGTGGGAGCGGCTGGACGACCGCCACGGCGTGTCCGAGCTGGTGGAATTCGGTGCCTTCCCGGCCTACTTCACCTGGCCGATGTACGTGGCCAAGCCGGGCGCGAACTTCAGCTACATCTGGGGTTCGGCGGACAGCTGCGCGAAGTTCCTCCTGTTCGGCGAGCTGGAACTGACCGAAATCGCCGCGCGCCCGGAACTGCGCGAGGCGTTCACCGCGTGCTTCGACTTCGGCGCGCCGTCCGAGCCGCCGGACACCGCGGCGGTGTTCACCTTCTTCGACGCTGCGAGACTCGCATGAGCAGCTTCCCGCTGGGTTACGCCCGGTCGGTGCTCGGGCCACG
The DNA here is from genome assembly GCF_056431745.1 of Amycolatopsis sp. NPDC045836. Taxonomy (NCBI): domain Bacteria; kingdom Bacillati; phylum Actinomycetota; class Actinomycetes; order Pseudonocardiales; family Pseudonocardiaceae; genus Amycolatopsis; species Amycolatopsis sp. NPDC045836. Next base: position 56,627 of record NZ_JBWKKF010000028.1, read on the forward strand.
TGATGAGGTGCTCGACGAGGTGCTGCGCCGGTCGCTGCACGCGGGCATGCCCACCATCCAGGTCGACGACAACGCCGGGCGGTTGCTCCAGTTGCTGACCGCCGTGCACCGGCCGCGCCGGGTGCTGGAGATCGGCACGTTGTTCGGCTATTCGACCATCCACCTGGCCAGGGGGCTGCCGGCGGGCGGCCGGATCACCACGCTCGAACTCGACCCGGCGGCGGCCGTGCTCGCCGAGGAGAACTTCGCCGCCGCCGGGGTCGAGGACCGGATCGAGGTGGTGGTCGGTGACGCGCTGGACCTCCTGCCCGAGCTGGCGCCGGAGAGCTTCGGCCTGGTTTTCGTGGACGCCGACAAGAGGTCCTACCCCGCGTACCTCCGGCACGTCTTCCCGTTGCTGGTGCCCGGCGGCCTGCTGATCGCCGACGACGCGTTCGCCGCGGGCGACTTCACCGGCGAGGCGGAGTCCACTTCGGACACCGGGGATGCCGACGAGGTCCGCGGCATCGTCGGCTACGCCGGCGCGGTGGGTCGCAGTCCTCGGTTGCTGTCCGCGTTCGCCGGTACCGCGCACGGCCTGCTGATCAGCCGCAAGGAGGACCGATGAGCGACCGGCGCGCGCTGGTGACCGGGGCGAGCAACGGGCTGGGCCGGTACCTGGCCACCCGGCTGGCCGACCGGGGCTGGACGGTGACCGGTGCCGGCCGCGGTCCCGGCGGCGGACCCGGCTTCGACTACGTCCGGGCGGACCTTTCCCGGTGGGACACGCTCCCGGAGCTGGCGGACCGGGTCGGCGGCACGCCCGACCTGGTGGTGCACTGCGCCGTCACCTACCCGCACCACGAGCCGGCCTCCCGCACGCCGGAGGAACTGGAGCAGGTGTTCCGGGTCAACGCGCTGGCGCCGTACCTGCTGACCCAGCGCCTGCTGGCGGACAAGCCGGCGGACCGGTTCTGCGCCTGCGTGGTGGTGAATTCCGAAGTGGTCTACGGCGCGGACGCGAACTCCGCGACCTACGCGGCGAGCAAGGCCGCGCTGCGCGTGCTCACCACGGGGCTCGCCGACTCGGCGCGGGAGAACGCGAGCGTGTCCACGCTGCTGCTGGGGCCACTGGACAGCGAGGACAAGCGCGCGTCGGTGCGGTCGCTGGCAGCGCGGCAGGGACTGACCGAGGAAGAGATCACCCGCCGGTTCCTGCGCCGGTCCAACCCGAACCTGGTGATCGACACCTTCATCGGCTACGACGCCTGCCTGCGCAGCGTCGAATACCTCTTCGAGCTCGGCCCGATCGCCAACGGCATGGTCTGCCGGCTCGACGGCGGCTCCTCGGGCTCATTGGTGTGAAAGGAAAATCCGCGATGACAACAGCTTCGCCTGTCGCGCAGGCGTTGTGGCCGTCCATGCTCCCGGTCGACCGGCAGGGCCGTGACGACCTCTGCGCCGTTTCGGCCCAGGGGGTCCGGATCCGCTATGCCGACGGCCGCGAGCTGTTGTGCGGCACGAGCGGCCTGTGGAACGTCAACCTGGGCTACGGGAACCCGGTGGTCGCCGACGCCATCGGCCGCGCCCTGCGCGAAGCGTCCTACCTCAGCGTCTACCAGTACGAAAACGCCTACGCCCGCGACGCGGCGTCGGCGCTGGTCGACCTCGCGGGGAGCGACCACTACGGCCGGGTGATCTTCTCCACCTCGGGTGGGGCCGCCAACGACCTCGTGCTGAAGCTGGCCCGGCACCACCACGTGCTCAACGGGGACGGCGACCGGCGCGCGATACTCGCCCTTTCCGGTTGCTGGCACGGGCTGACCTACGGCGCCTTCGCCCTCACCAGCGACAACCTCGGGCAGCGGATGTACGGCGTCGACCGGCGGCTGGTGGTGCACGTCCCGCCGAACGACCCGGCCACCCTCACCGCCACGCTGGACCAGCACGGCCCGCTGATCGCCGCGATGGTCGTCGAACCGGTCCAGGGCACCGGCGCGGTGCCGCTGTCCCCCGAGTACGTCGCCGAACTGCTGCGGTTGCGCGACGAGCACGGCTTCCTGCTGGTGGCGGACGAGGTCGCCACCGGGTTCGGCCGGACCGGCACCTTCTTCGCGACCGACACCTGGCCGTCGCGCCCGGACGTCCTGATCACCTCGAAGGGGCTGACCAACGGCACCAGCGCGGCGGCCGCGGTGATCGTCTCGCACGCCGTGGCCGACGGCTTCACCACCGGCAACGCACTGGTGGCCCACGGGGAGACCCAGGCGGGTACACCACCGACCAGCGCCGCGATCCTGGCCACCATCGAGGAGGTGCACCGCCTGGACGCGGTGGCGAACTCGGCGAAGCTCGGCGCGCGCCTGGACACCGAGCTCGCCGCACTGGCGGCCGAGGAACCACTGGTGACCGCGACGACCGGGCTGGGGTGCTTCCGCTCGGTCCGCCTGCGCGGCAAGGACGGCGCCGGGCCACTGCCCGGTTCCGAGGTGCCCGCGGTGATCGAGGCGATCCGTGACGCGGGCGCGGTGGTGCACGCCGCTCCGGACGGCATCCAGCTGGTGCCCGCGCTGACCTACACCGACGACGAACTGTCCGAACTGCTCGCCTCCGTGCGGGCGGGCCTGGCCGCGTACGCGGCCGGCTGATCCGAAGCTGCCGAGGAGGAACCGGGTGACCGTCGAACCGGCCGTGGACTTCGGGGTGCTCGCGATGGCGAGCAGCCTCGGTGAACCGCGCCGGGCCGGTGCGGACGCGGCGGCCCACGGGGTGAGCGCCGAGCACGTGGCCGGTCTCGGGTACACGCGGTACCACCGGGCCGCCGACGGGGTCACCACAGCGGACCTCGCCGCGGCCGCCGGGCGCACGGCGCTGGAGCGGGCCGGGGTGGACCCGGCCGAGGTGGACCACCTGGTGGTGGCGAACGGTGCCACCGTGCCCGACTACCTCAACTGGGACGCCTCCACCGCGGTGGCCGCCCGGCTGGGCCTCGACCGGGTGCCCACCCTGCTGCTCACCCAGGGCTGCGCGGCGGCGGTGCTGGCGTTCCAGCAGGTCGCCGGCCTGTTCGCCACCCGGCGCGAGACCGAGGTGGTGCTGCTGGTGGCGGTGGACAAGGTCAGCGAGCGCCACGTCCGGCGCATGGGTGCGACGACGGTGGACAGCGACGGCGCGGCGGCGGTGGTGTTCCGCCGCGGCCACCGCGGGCTGCGGTGGCTGGCCACCGAACAGCACACCGACGCCCGGTACGCCGACTTCTTCCGGTTGGAGTACTGCGGCAGCGCCGCCGCCTGCGCGCCCGACGCTCGGCGCAACCTCACCGTCGACCCGGCGCTGCAGGTCTACCGGCACTTCGCCACCGACCCCGACGGGCTCGTCGAGTGGTCCGCGGAGGTCGATCGCCGGGTGGTCGACGCGATCGACGGCGCCTGTGCCCGCGCGGGCACCGAGCGCTCGGCGCTGTCCCGGCTGATCCTGCTCAACGACAACCAGCCTTCGCTGCTCGCGGTCGCGCGGGCGGCGGGCGTGCCGGAGGACCGGACCAACGCGCGGCTGGCCGCGGTGCTGGGCCACTTCGGCGGGGTCGACCCGCTGGTGAGCCTGAGCCTGTACCACGAGCGCGACCTGCTGGCCCCCGGCGAACTGGTGGCGCTGGCCGGCCTGTCCTCGGGCATGCACTGGTTCTGCACGCTGCTCGAAGCCTGAAGGGGGACTTCCGAAAATGACCCAGGTTCCGGCCGTGCTGGCCCGCCAGGAGAGCCTGCCGCGGCTGTTCGCCGCGCAGGTGGCGCGGACACCCGAGGCGATCGCCCTGGTCTCCGGGGCGACTTCGCTGACCTACGCCGAACTCGACGACCGGTCCCGGCGGCTGGCCGGGGTGCTGCGGGCCCGCGGAATCGGCCCGGGGCAGGTGGTCGGCCTGCGGTTGCCCCGGTCCGCCGGGCTGCTGGTCGCCCTCCTCGCGGTGCAGCGCACCGGAGCGGCCTACCTGCCGCTCGAACCCGAGCACCCGGCGGAGCGGATCCGCTTCATGCTGGCCGAAACCGGCGCCGCGCTGGTGCTGTCCGGAGGCACCCCGGCGGACAGCGTGCCTTCGCTGGCCATCGACGGCGGAGGGCGACCGCTCGACCCGGTAGCAGGCCTTGCTGCGTCCACAGTGGACGATTTGGCTGGGGACGGGGGACCGGTCGATCCGGACAGCCCGGCGTACGTCATCTACACCTCGGGATCGACCGGCCGGCCCAAGGGCGTCATCGTGCCGCACGGCGCGCTGGCGAATCTGCTCGTGTCGATGCGCCGCATCATGCCGCTCGACGGTGGCGACCGGTTCGTGTCGGTCAGCGCGGCCGCGTTCGACATGTCCGTGCCGGAGTTCTACCTGCCGCTGGTCCAAGGCGCCGCGGTGGTGCTCGCCGACGCCGGGACGGTGCGCGACCCGCGGTTGCTGGCCGGACTGCTGACCAGCAGCGGCGCCACGGTCCTGCACGCCACGCCGTCGCTGTGGCGGGCACTGCTCGCCACGGAGCCGGAGGGACCGCGCAGCGTCCGCGGGCTGAGGGCGTTCACCGGGGCCGAGCCGCTGTTCGCCGACCTCGCCACCCGGCTGCGGGAAGTGGCGGCCGAGGTGGTCAACCTCTACGGGCCCACGGAGACCACCGTCTGGTCCACCTGGGCCAAGATCGACCGGGACGGCGACTCCGTGCCGATCGGCAGGCCGCTCGACAACACCCGGTTGCACGTGCTCGACGCGGCACTGGAACCGGTGGTGCCGGGACAGACCGGCGAGCTGTACATCGCCGGTGCCGGGCTCGCCCGCGGATATGCCGGACGGCCCGCGCTGACCGCCGAACGGTTCGTGGCGTGCCCGTTCGGCCCGCCGGGCGAGCGGATGTACCGCACCGGCGACCTGGTCTGCGAGAACGAGGCGGGGGAGCTGGTCTTCGTCGGCCGCGCCGACCACCAGGTCAAGGTCCGCGGTTTCCGGGTCGAACCCGGTGAGGTGGAAGCGGCGCTGGAGAAGCACCCCGGCGTGCTGGAAGCCGTGGTGGTGGCCCGCGGGGACCGGCTGGTCGCCTTCGTCGTGCCCGCACCGGGGAAGGCACTCGACGGCGACGAGGTGCGGCGCCACGCCGCCCACCTGCTGCCGGAGTACCTGGTGCCGTCGGCCTGCCTGGTCCTGGCGGCCCTGCCGCGCACGCCCAACGGGAAGCTGGACCGGGCGGCACTGCCGGAGGACCGGATCCCGCGCGTCTCCCGGCCGCCTCGCTCGGCAGCCGAACGGCGGATGGCCGCGGTGTTCGCCGACGTCCTCGACCTCGGCGAAGTGGGCCGGGACGACGACTTCTTCGCCGTCGGCGGGCATTCACTGCTGGCCACCCGCCTGGCCGCCGCGGTGCGCTCGGAGTTCGGCGTGGAACTGCCGATCGCCGCGCTGTTCGAGGCGCCGACGGTGGCTTCGCTGACCGGAATCGTCCAATCGGGACTCGAACGGGCGCGCCCGGCACTGCGCCCCGGCGCCCCGGCGCGGGCTTCCTACGCGCAGGAGCGGTTGTGGCTCGTGCAGGCCACCGATCCGCAGGGCTGCACCTACAACATGCCGCGGGCCTGGCGGCTGACCGGACCGTTGGACCGGGCCGCGCTCGCCGCGGCGGCGGAGCAGACCTTCGCCCGCCACCGCAGCCTGCGCACCGTGTTCACCGACGTGGACGGCGTTCCCCGGCCACGTCTGCTGGACCACGGCCCGGTGCTCGAATTCCGGACCATCCGCCGCGCCGAGCTGGCCGAGGCGCTGACGGCGGTCGCGCGGTACCGCTTCGACCTGTCCGCCGAGCCACCGGCACGCGCGGTCCTGTTCAGCTTCGGCGAGGACGGGGACGAACACGTGCTGGTGCAGGTGGTGCACCACATCGCGGGCGACGGGTGGTCCGACGGCGTGCTCGCCGACGACCTGTCCAGGGCCTACGCGGCGCACCGCGAAGGTATCCGGCTCGGCTGGGGGCTTCCCGCGATCGAGTACACCGATTTCGCGAGCTGGCAACGGGAGCTGGTCGACGGCACCGGGCGCGGGGTGGCCCAGCTCGCGTACTGGCGGGCGGAGCTGGCCGGGCTGCCGCAACCGCTGCCGCTGCCGGCGGACCGGCCACGGCCACCGGTCGCGGGCCACCGCGGTGGCGAGGTGCCCTTCACCGTGCCGGAAGGGGTGCTGGCCGGGCTGCGCGCGGTCGCCGCCCGGCGCGGGGCGACCGTGTCGATGATCCTGCAGGCGGCGTTCGCCGCGCTCCTGCACCGGCTGGGTGGCGGTACCGACATCGCGCTCGGCGCGTTGTCGGCCGGGCGCACCGAGGATCCGTCGGTCGGTGTCGTCGGCTACTTCGGCAACACCTTCGTGCTGCGCGTCGAGGTGTCCGGCGAACTGCCCTTCGAGACCTTGCTGCACCGCACGCGGGCGAAGGCGCTCGCCGCGTACGACCACCTTGACGTCCCGTTCGAGCAGGTGGTCGCCGAAGTGGCGCCGGAGCGTTCCAGCGCCTTCCACCCCCTGTTCCAGGTGGCGCTGGCCTGGCACGACCGAGAGCTCGCCCACCCGTGCCCGGACTTCGGCGAGGTGGCGGTGGCACCGGAACCGGTGCACACCCGCACCGCGAAGTTCGACCTGTTCGTCAACGTCAGCGAACTCGGCGACGGCGCTGCGGCGGGCACCGTGGAATACGCGGCGGACCTCTACGACGAACGGACCGCCGAACAGCTGGCTGCCCGCTTCCTGCGCGTACTGGCGCAGGTGGCGGCGGATCCCACCCGCCCGGTGGGCGAGCTGGACCTGCTCTCCGCCGCGGAACGGCATGAGCTGCTGGGCGGCTCGCCTGCCGCACGAGCGGCGGGATCGGTGCCGGAACTCGTTTCCCGCCAGGCCGCCCGCACCCCGGACACGATCGCGGTGCGCAGTGGCGGTGACTCGGTGACCTACCGCGAGCTGGAGCGGCGCGCCGGCGAGGTGGCCGCGGCGCTGCGTGCCCGGGGTGCCGGCCGCGGCAGCGTGGTCGGCTTGGCCCTGCCGAGGACCGCGGACCTGGTCGCCGGCCTGCTCGGCATCCTCCGATCGGGCGCGGCCTACCTACCGGTCGACCCGCGCTGGCAGGGGGAACGGCTGCGCCTCATCCTGGCCGACGCGCGACCGGCGCTGCTGCTCACCGACGCGCGGACCGAACCGGGGCTGCCCGGCACGGGCACACCGCGGTTGCTGGTCGAAGAGATCGGCACCGCAGAAAGCGAGTTCCCGCGACCGGAACCGGATGATCCGGCCTACCTGATGTACACCTCGGGTTCGACCGGGCAGCCCAAGGGCGTGGCCATCTCCCACGCCACCGTGGTCGGCGATGTGCTCGCGCTGGCCGACCTGGTCGCGCCGGACGGCGTCGGCACGGTGCTCGCCACCGCGTCGGTGAACTTCGACGTCTCGGTGTTCGAAATCTTCACCGCGTTGTTCACCGGCGGCACCGTGGACCTCGCCAGAGACCTGCTGGCGCTCGAGGAACGGGAGAACTGGACGGGCACGGTGCTCAGCGCGGTGCCTTCCGTGCTGAACGAGGTGCTCGACCGCGTCGGCGGCCGGGCCCGGCCGGAAACCGTCGTGTTCGCGGGCGAGGCACTGCGGGCGGCGGTGGCCCGGCGCGTCCGCGCGGTGTGGCCCGAGGCCCGGCTGGTCAACGCCTACGGGCAGACCGAATCCTTCTACGCCACGGCCCACGTCCTCCCCGGCGAGCCCGGGGACGCCGGCACGGTGCCCATCGGCGTGCCGTTGACCGGGATGCGTGCCTATGTGCTCGACGCGCGCCTGGAACCGGTGCCACCCGGGGTGGTCGGTGAGCTGTACGTGGCGGGAGAGCTGGGAGCCGGTTACCACGGCAGGCCAGGGCTCACTGCTGAGCGGTTCGTCGCCGATCCGCACGGACCCGCCGGGGCCCGCATGTACCGCACGGGCGACCTGGCGCGGTGGACCGCGGAAGGTGCGCTGGAGCACACCGGGCGCAGCGACGACCAGGTGAAACTTCGGGGTTTCCGGGTGGAGCCCGCCGAAGTGGAGTCGGCGCTCGCCGGGTGCCCGGGGGTCGTCGAAGCCGCGGTGGTCGTGCGCACCGACCCGGAACCGCGGCTGGTCGGTTACGCCGTGGGCGGGGGAGTGACCGAAGCGGGACTGCGGACCGCGCTCGCCGAGCGCCTGCCCGACTACCTGCGCCCGGCCGCACTGGTGGTGCTCGACCGCCTGCCGGTCACGCCCAGCGGGAAGCTCGACCGGTCGGCGCTGCCGGAACCGCCACCGCCGTCCGCCGCCGCGGAGGAACCGCGCACCGAGGACGAACGCCGCCTGGCCCGGCTCTTCGCCGAGGTGCTGGGTATCGAGCGGATCGGCGTCGGCGACGACTTCTTCGCGCTGGGCGGCCATTCGCTCAAGGTCGCCGCGCTCGCCGGGCGCATCAACCGGGAGTTCGGCGTGCGCTGCGCCATGACCGACATCATCAGGAATCCCACCGTGGCGCGGTTCGCCGCCGAAGTCGTGCCGAAGTGGACGATCGAGAACGCTGGGGGAACACCGTGACGCACCCGTTCGAGGACGACACCGCGGAGTACGCCGTGCTGGTCAACGACCGCGGCCAGTACTCGGTCTGGCCCGCCGGGAAGGCGGTGCCCGGCGGCTGGCAGGTCGCACGGGACCGGGGGACCAGGGCAGAGGCGCTGGCCTTCGTCGAAGAGCACTGGCACGCCCTGCGCCGGGAAGTGGTGGGCTAGGTGTTCGTCCCCGCCCCCTACCGCGTACCCGACCCCGCATGGGTACTGGACCTCGTCCGCCGGTTCCCGCTGGCGCTGCTGGTGAGCTCCGGCGCGGGCGAACTGCTGGCCACCCACCTCGCCGCGATCCCGGTGCCCGAGTCCCTGCGCCACGGCACCGGGGAGACCGGGCTGGACGGCACGGTCTTCTTCGGGCACCTGAACCGGGCGAACCCGCACTGGCGTGCCCTGCGCGACGGGGCTCCCGCGTTGCTGGTCTTCAGCGGCCCCGACGCCTACGTGTCCCCGCTGGTGGCCGGCACCCCGGCGGACTCGTCCGCGCCCACCTGGAACTTCGCCGCCGTCCACCTGCGAGGAGCGGTGGAGCCGCTCGAAGCCGGTGGCACGCTGGAAGTGCTCCGGGCGACCGTGGCCGCCTACGAACGCGACCACGGCGACGGCTGGGACCCAGCCGGGTCGGTGGCCTACTTCCGCGAGCTCGTGCCCGGGGCTGCCGCGTTCCGCTTCCACGTGTCCTCGGCCGAGGCGATGTTCAAGCTGAGCCAGGACAAGCCGGTGGAGGTCCGGCAACGGGTCATCGAGGGCTTCACCGCGCACCCGTCGGGCCGTGTGCGCGAGGTCGCCGACACCATGCGCCGCATGGACCTCGGCGCGCACGGATGAGCGGCACGCAGTTCGTCGCGGCGGGCAGCCGGCTCCGGTACCAGATCGTCGGCGAGGGCGAGCCCGTGTTGTTCACCGGCAACACCGCCGTGCCCGCGGTCAGGATGCGGGCGCTCGCCCCGCTGCTCCCCGGCTGCCGCCTCATCCTGGTGGACCACCTCGGCCCGCCGGACACCACGGTGGAGGCGATCGCCGAGCACTGCGGAAGGCTGCTCGACCACCTGGACGCGGACGCGTGGGTGTGGGGGTATTCGCAAGGTGCCTGCGTGGCCCAGGAACTCGCCCTGGCGCGGCCCGACCGGGTCCGCGGCGCGGTGCTGACCGCCACCCGCGGCAGGCTGTCCCGGTTCCTGGAGCACTACTTGCTCGCCTGCGAGGAGCTGCACGGGGTGTCGGACAGCGTGATCGCCTGCTTCACCCTGCTCGCCGAGGCGCCCGCCGAGCTGCTGGGCGACGACGACCACGCGGAGTTCGCGCTGCACCAGGCGCTGACCGTGCACCGGGACCTGGACCCCGAGCGCGACCGGCGATCCCTCCGCGTCTCGGCGGCCTACGGCGACCGGCTGGCGGAGCTGCGCGGGGTGCGCGTGCCCTGCCTCGCGGTGTCCTTCGGCGCGGACCTGATCTGCCCGCCCGCCCTCGGCCGCGAAGTCGCCGCCGCCATCCCTTCGTGCGAGTACGCGGAAATTCCCGGTGCGGGGCACGGCGGCCTGGTCACGCACGCCGTGGAGGTGCTCGATGCGGTCACCGGATTCATCGAGCGGCACCGTGCCGGCGCGAGGAGGAGTAACCATGCCTGAAACCACGCCCGGCGGGCTGAGCTGGGCGGCACCGGAGTTCGGTGCGGACCCGTACCGCGCGGTCGAGCCGTACCGGGACCGGCCCCTGGTCTTCGACGAGCAACTGCGGGGGTGGCTCGCCCTGCGCTTCGGCGATGTCGCGGATCTGCTGCGCAGCCCGCGTTTCGCCAAGAACCCGGCGAAGGCGCTCGACGGGCCGTACACGCGGTTGCAACGGGCCATGGCCGGGTCGTCGATGATGTTCATGGACGACCCGGACCGCGGCCGGGTGCGCGGGCTGGTGAACCGGGCGTTCACCCGGAGCCGGGTCGATGGCCTGCGCCCGCAGATCGAGGCGATCGCGCACAGCCTGCTCGACGCGGTTGAGGGGGCGGAGTCTTTCGACGTGATGTCCGCCTACGCCGCGCCCTTGTCGATCACGGTGATCGCCACCATGCTCGGTGTCGACGAGGCCGACCGCGACCGGTTCAAGGACTGGTCGGAGGACCTGGCGCGCGAGTACGATCCGGCGCTGCCCGAGGAAACCAGGCAGCGCATCGCGCGCTCGCGCAACGAGCTGGTGCTGTACTTCATCGAGGTGATCGACGCGCGGACCGCCGAGCCGCGCGACGACCTGATCACCGCGCTGGTGCACGCCCACAGCGAGAACGGGCAGCTGAGCCTGGAGGAACTGCTTTCCACGCTGGTGATGCTGCTGGTAGCGGGCAATCTGACCACCACCGACCTGATCGGCAACGGGGTGCTCGCCCTGTTGGAGCACCCCGAGCAGCTCGACCTCCTGCGTCGCGAGCGGTCGCTGGTGCCGCGTGCGGTCGAGGAGGTGCTGCGCTACGACAGCCCGGTGACCACCACCGATCGCATCGCCACCGCGGACGGGGAGATCGGCGGCTGCCCGGTCCGCCGGGGTGAATGGGTGTGGGCCGCACTGGTCGCCGCCAACCACGACCCGGCCGCCCACCAGGACCCCGCCCGCTTCGACCTCACCCGCGACCGCGTCGACCACCTGTCCTTCGGCATCGGCTCCCACTTCTGCCTCGGCGCGCCGCTGGCCAGGCTGGAAGCGCAGATCGCCTTCGACGTGCTGCTGGACCGCTGGCCCACGCTGGAACTGGATCCGGGCGTCCCACCGAAGCGCCGCGCCATCCCCGCCTTCCGGGGGCTGGAGCAACTGGTGGTTCGCCGTTAGGAGCTGTTGCCGAGCCGGGCCGTTGCTCCGGGTCAGCCCGTGAGCCCGGCGGCCGCCCAGGTAGTGTCATGCGCCAAGACCGGTGGCCCTCCGAGTGCAGCCGGACTCGACACGGCACGGGCCGCACCGGGCGACGAACTCGCCGTGCGCCTTCCGGGCTGACCACGCCCGGTGTCAGCGGGGCCGGGTCACCGGGGACTCGGCCAGCACGGCGGTGGGGGCGAGGTGGCGATCGGCCAGGGCGCGGGCCACGTCGCTGAGCCGGAGGTGGTTGCGCCGGGCGTAGCCGCGCAATGCCGTGAACGCCGCGTCCATGCCCAGCCGCCCGCTGGCCGCGAGCACGCCCTTGGCCTGCTCGATGATCACCCGGCTGTGCAACGCGGTCTGCAGCTGCTCGGACAGGACCTCACCCCGGCGGACGGCGCGTTCGTGGAGGATGCCGATGGTCGCGGTGTCGGCCAGGCCCTGCGCCAGCGCGACGTCGTCCGCGGGCAGTGCTCCCGGCGAGTGCCCGAACAGGTTGAGCGCCCCGATCGTCTGCCGGCGCAGCCGCAGGGGCACCGCGTGCACCGACGCGAATCCGTCGCTGGCCGCTTCGGCCGCGAACCGCGGCCAGCGCGCCGCCTGGGCGGCGATGTCGGCCACCAGCACCGGTGCGCTGGTGGTGAAGCACTCGACGCACGGGCCCTCGCCGATGTCGAGCTGGAACAGCTCCAGCAGGCGTGCTCGCTCGGTGGAGGAGGCGAGCACCTGCAGCCCGCCCCGCTCGTCGGCCAGTGTCAGCCCGGCGGCCGCGACGTCGAGCAGTTCCACGCACCGCTGCACCAGCGTGTGCAGCAGGTCGACGACGTCGTAGTCGTCGACCAGCGTGTCCGCCAGCGCGACGAACGCCCGGACAACCTGCCGTTCACGGTCGGCCATGCCACCCCCTCCTGGTTCGCCGGCTGCTTTCATGGTGACCTCACCGGAACTCCTCGTCCAGCCGCAGCCGTCTGGCCACGATGTCGCCCGCGACCTCGAGCAGGGAACGGCCGTGTCCGAAGGAGTAGGCCCGCAGGCGGGCCAGCGCGGCGGAAGCGGGCAGGTCCAGGTGCGCGATCAGCATCCCGGTGGCCTGGTGCACGTCCCGGTAGCGCATCCCCGCACCGTCCATCCACCGCCCGTCGCCGTCGAGCCAGCGATCGTCCCCGCTGCCCAGCCCCGACAGGGCGAGCGCGGCGATGTCGGCCACCTGCAACGCCGTCGACAGCTCGGCGGCGTCGAGCGAGCCCGGCGTCGAGCGGTAGGTGGCGAGGGTCGCCACCCGGACCGCCCCGATCTGCACCGGGAAGGTGAACAACGCCGCCGCCGGGTACGCCGCGGCTTCGGTGGCGAACACCGGCCACGCCGTGGGCGAACCCGCGGTCAGATCCGGCACCAGAACCGGTCCGCCGACGGCGGACGCCTCGAAACACGGTCCCTCACCCAGGGAAAACTGGAGCTCCGCCAGGGCCGTGCTCACCACGTCACTGGCGTAGACGATCTCGCTGTGCTCGGTGCCGGCCACCACCGACACCGCCGCGCCGTCCACCGGCAGCAGGCGTGCACACGCCCGGCACACCCGGCCGACGACATCGACCCCGCTGCCGGCGCCGCCCTCGCCCAGCGCGGCGAGCACACTCGCCCGCAGGACCTCGATCTCAGCCACCGCGAACCCACCGGCGGGCTTCCCGTTCCCACCTCCGGTCCCCTCCGGGCCGGTGTTCGTGATCGCCACCCCAACCCGGAGGTGACCAGGTCCGGAGCAGCAGCGCTGCCGCGGTTGCGTTCACCGGGCGTACCCGCCCGGCGAGGGGGCAGGAGGTGCCCGGAAGCGCGGGTTCGGCGACCCGGTCACCCGAACCCGCGGTCCGGCTCGGGCGGCGAGGCGGTGGCCGGCGCCGGCCGTCATCACCGGGTCCCGCCGCTCGGGTGCTTCCGCGCGGGAGCCTCGTCGAGCAAGCCGCGCTCCAGCTTGCCGAACCCGCGAGGTGCGGGCGCGTAGCCGGGGTTGAGCTTGCGGGCCAGGCGATCGGGCTTGGGCCAGCGGACTTCGGTGGCCCAGCCGAGCTTTTCGAAGAGCCAGATCAGGCGCGCGGACATGTCGAGCTGACCGCGGCGGACGCCGTGACGGGCGCCGGTGGGGTCGGCGTGGTGGGAGTTGTGCCAGGACTCACCCATGGACGCGATGGCCAGTGGCCAGAAGTTCGCGGACTTGTCGCGGGCGGCGTAGGGCCGGTCACCGATCAGGTGGCACAACGAGTTCACCGACCAGGTGACGTGGTGCAGCACCGCCACCCGCACCAGGCTGGCCCAGAAGAACGCGGTCAGCGCCCCCCACCAGGACATCGTCACCAGGCCGCCGATCAGCGCGGGGCTGAGCAGGGTGGCCACGGTCAGCGCGGGGAACCAGCGATCGATCCGGACGAGGTCGCGATCGGCGAGCAGGTCGGGGGCGAAGCGCTGCGCGTTGGTCTTCTCCCGGTCGAACAGCCACCCCATGTGGGCGTGCCAGAAGCCCTTGGCCAGCGCGGCGGCGGAAGTGCCGTAGCGCCACGGGGAGTGCGGGTCGCCTTCGCGGTCGGCGTAGGCGTGGTGGCGGCGGTGATCGGCGACCCAGCCGATCACCGGGCCCTGCATGGCCATGCTGCCGGTGACGGCCAGCGCGATCCGCAGGCCGCGGTTGGCCTTGAACGCGCCGTGGGTGAAGTAGCGGTGGAAGCCGATCGTCACCCCGAGCCCGGTCAGGAAGTAGAACCCGGCCGCCAGCGCGACGTCGAGCCAGCCAAGGCCCCACCCCCACGCGAACGGCACCGCCGCGGCCAGCGCCAGCAGCGGCACCACCGCGAACAGCTTGACCAGGAAGGTTTCGGTGCGGGACTTCTCACCGGCGAGGATCGGCGCCGCGGCCTTGGGGGACCCGGCCGACGGCCGGTCCAACGTGCGTGTCATCTCAATCGCCTCTTTTCCGTGACGTACCTGTCCGCCGGGGTCTGGGGCGATCAAGTTCCGGGTAACCCGCTGACGGGGGTTCAAACCGGAGGACTGTGGAGGCTGCCGAAACGTCCTCGCCGCTGACGAGGGGGAGCCCGCGAACCGTCCTGCGCGAGCGGGAGCAACCGCTGGTTACAACGAACGAACCACGGCAATGATTCCCGGGCGGGAGGATTCGTTCGGGCGCCCGCCGGGCCCGCCGGGCGGCGGCCCTCTAGCGTGGCGGGTGTGGAGCACCCTGAACCTGACACCCGGACCCTCGAGCGCGCCCTCCGCCAGTACGTGCGGGCGGTCGCGGTCGCGGTCGGCATCCCGGAGGAGAGCACCACGGTGGAGATCAGCGACACGGCCACCGCTTACCTCGGGCTGCCTCGCCGGTGGCCCGACCGGCCCGACCACGACGTCATGCTGGTGTGGAACGAACGGCGGGGCTGGTCGCTCGCGGTGGAAACCGATCCCGCCGCGGCTCCGATCGTCCTCGCGCACCGGACCGGCGACCTCGTGCCCGCCCCGGACGCGATAGCGCGGTTCGTCGCCGACACCGCCGCCGGAAACCATCCCGCTCAGGCTTTTCCCGGTCCGGAGCTCACCACGAGCCGCGGGTCGCTGGCCGAACGGCTGAAGCCCTACCTGCGCGACGCGCCGGGCTGACCGCTGGTGGGCGTTCGTGACACCAGGGCACCGCGTCACCCGCCAAGCCGTTCCCAGCCAGGGCAGGGTCCCTCGGCGTGCGTCCGCGCCGGGACGGTCGCTGTCCCGGAGTCTGCTCATCTCTCGCGTGCCGTGGCTCCCGGGCCCGGCGACCGTGGATCGCCAGGACGCGCCATCGCCGTTGCGTGACGCGTGCGGAGCAGCGCGGCCGAGTTCGCCCCGGCGGGCTGGAGGTCGATGACGATCACCGGTGGCCGCACGCGAGCCGCGGCCTGGGCCAGGTGCGCGTCGGTGGTCGAGCCGCAGCCCATCACCGGTAGGCCGCTGACCGCGGACCGCCGGGTGGGCAGCGTCGTGCTCGACGTCGTCACCGCCGCATGCCTGGCGTCACTGGGCAACCGGGCACCTCCTGCTGTCCTGACCGGGGTGTAGTGTCAGCGGTGTCCGAGAGCAACTCGTGCGCGGGTGGTCAAGTCCGCGCCGTCCTCGGCCTCGTCCGGCTTACCTCGCCGGGGACGGGAGCACCGGCATGAAGTCGGGCCCGCACACCAGTATTCCGGCCGTGAACGGCCCCCGATTCCTCCGGGCGGGCACGCGCCTGCGCCTGAAGCCCCAGGCTTCCGCCACCGGGTACGTCGATGGCGCGTGGTGGCCGCGATCGCCCGATCTCGTCGAGGAACTGCCCGGTCTGCTGACGGTGCTCGGCGTCCGGTTGCAGAGCGTCGAAAGGCTCACCTACCACCTGGAGAGCTGGCCGGGAACGCCACGGCGGATCACCGTCGCGGACCGGGCGGTCCGGCTCGAAGGGTTCCGTGCGCAGCCGGTGGGCACGGTGACCGCCATCGGGACCGGCGGGAAGCTGACCCTGCTGGTGGTACCACCGGAAACCGAGCCCGAACGCGCACACGACGTGGTGATGACCGCGGCACACCGGGACAACACCGACAACGCCGCCACCTTGCTCGGCGTGCCGCGCGCACCCGGGTTCAGCCCGGTGGAGGTGGCCGGCGCGTTGCCGGCCGAGACGGAGCGCCGGGAAACCGACGGCGGGCGCATGCCTGGGCCGCGCACGGTTTCCTGGGGGCTGCCCTCGAAGCCAGCTGGTGAGGGTGGCTAGGCCGATCACGCCTTGGTAGGAGGTGGCGGTCTTGTCGAAGGCCGGTGGCCGTCCACCGGTCCGGCCCCTTGCGTGCGCGAACGGCCTGTTGGTCACGGCGTTCCGGAATCGTGGCGGGGATGCCCCGTTGGCGCAGCTGGGCCGCGGATCGCTCGGGAGGAGTATCCCTGCGAGCCTTGTGGAGAATGCCGTTGATCACCCGGCGGTCGTCCACGCGAGGGCGGCCCTTGACGCCCGAGGCGGGCAACCAGGGTTCGACCACCTGCCACTGCTCGTCGATCAGCTCATGCCTGCGCACCACAACCCGAGAGCAAAGCAGGTCAACCACACCAGCTTTGAGGGCAGACGCTAGGGCGTTCCGCCCGAATCTTGCGGACGCCGGTAGCGGTACCGCTGGCCGACAGCCGCGGTCGTCATCGACGCCCACGGTCGAACCCGGCTGCCGGAACGCCCCCGCCGGGGTGGCGGAGGCGTTCCTGGCAGCGGGTTCTACTGGCTCACCTGCGCCAGGCGCCAGTGCTGGTTGGCGCCGCCCCAGCAGTCGCCCTGCAGGACGTTGGCACCGTGTGCCAGGCTCTGGTCCTGGACGTCCAGGCACTTGTTGCTGTGCTGGGCGCGGACTTCGTAGTAGCCGTTGCCGACGTGGGCCAGGCGCCAGTGCTGGTTGGCGCCGCCCCAGCAGTCGCCCTGCAGGACGTTGGCGCCGTGGGCGACGCTGGCGTCCTGCACGTCCAGGCATTTGTCGCTGTGCTGGACACGCAGTTCGTAGTACTGGGCCGCCGCGGTGTCCGACAGGACCGGACCCGGGGTGGCCGTCGCCCCGACGGCCACCCCGGCGTTCCCCAACAGCGCCGTCGCGACCGTGACCAGAAGTGTCGTCACAGCTTTCATGTTTCCTCCCCGGGTAGCGGTGCTGTACGCACTCAAACAGTGACGGAACGGCCGCCGGGTGCGTATCCCCGAAATTCGGGATTGCCGGGTGCGCGGGATGTCCGGGCACCCGATTCAGACGCGCACCGCCTACCAGGGCGGGAGACCTGTCGCCCAGCCGGCCGGCACCCCACCGGCCGGAGCGTTCTGCAGCACCGGATCCGGCTTCCACCGAACCCGGACCAGCGGGGATTTCCAGCGGCTGACCACCGACACCGGCGCCCGTCCGGGTGTGCCTGGGTCATCCACCGAGCGCGGTGATCAACTCGTGGCGGACGTGCAGCCCGGTCTTGCGGAAGACCGCGCGACGGTGGTCGCTGACCGTGTGCACGGAGACGCCGAGCCGGCGGGCGATCTGCTTGGGTGCGGCCGCGTTGTGCAACTGCTCGACGACTTGCCGTTCCCTGGGGGTGATGCCATACCAGAAGCACAGGGCGGGCAGGAACTGGTCCGCGGTCGCCGCCTGGATGACCACGGCCACGTCGGCGCCGAGCCGCTCTCCCAGCGGTTCGGCCTGGCAGGCCAGCCAACGGCCGTAACTCGCTGAGAAACCCACCACCAGAGTGGAGGCGGCCTGGGAGCGGGTCGTCGCGGCGGACAAGCCGGCGAAGAAGGTCCTGTCGGTCCACGCCGGAGCGCTCTGCCTGCTGCTCAGGCACCGGCGCCATTCGACGGCGTGTGGCGTGGCTTGGCGGATCTTGTGGTCCGGCCGATGACGACGCCCGGCGGCGGGCCGGCGACCGCGACAAGCGCGGCGTAGCGCTCGTTCAGGGTGAGCATCCGGCGCGGTTGGCGGTCTGCCGCCGGGTCGAAGGTGTGCTTGCCAGCCGGTCGATCAGCGCGCAGGACGCCGAGAGGTCCGGCACCGAGGCCGTGTCAGCGCCGTGGAGGTGCTCGGCCTGTTCGACCGCGTGCCGATCGACTCGCCGGTTCCTCGTTGAGCACCTCAACCTGTCGGGGCGCACCCAGCATGACGCCATGACAGAGACCGAGGATCGGCCCGAAGAGGAGTACGCCCAGTGCCTCGAGGACGGAAGAGAACAGTTCGCCTGGGTTATGCGGGTCTACGGCTCCATGACGCCGGAGCAGGCCCGCGAGGCAGCCATCGGTCAATACCCGTACGAGGCATCCGGTACCTACTTACGCGGCCTCGTCTTCCACGAGCCGGCATGGCATTGGGCGATGCTCGCTCTCAAGGGCGGGGGCTGCTGGTTGCGCTATCCAGCCCTCGCTGAGCCCCGGCCGCATACCGCGCGCTCGACTCGATGGAGCCGGATGATTTGCTTTGATCTGTGGCTGTGGTGCGCAGAAACGAGTTGGCCGATGAGCAGTGGCAGGCCATCGCGCCGGTGCTGCCCGTCTCAGGCGCGAAGAAACGTCCGCGGATGGACGACCGCCGGGTGATCAACAGGATGTTGTTCAATGGCCACAACGGGTGTGGCCTGGCGTGACCCGCGCCAGCACGCCGCCGGCGCCCGACCGCGTCCCCTGCAGGGGCGTGCGGCGGACGCAGCGAGCCAGGTGATCATGCCATCGGCCGCTCCCGCGGCGGATCCACCACCACGATCCACCTGGCCCGCGACGGCCACGGCCGACCGCTGTCGATCGTGCTGACCGGCGGCAACTGGAAGAAGAACACCGCCTGCGCTTGACCATCGACGCGTTCCGTCGGCTCACCGATCCCCGCGAGGCGGGCACCGAACTCCAGACCACCAGTCTGAAAAGACGAGAACGCCAGGCTCGCCGAACAACGTTCGCGACCTCCCCGCCGTCAGGAAGCCGAGGATCAGCGGCCCATGCAGGTGAACCAGGACATATCTCACGTCACTCTTGCGGCACGACGCTGCCCCCCGGAAGCGGCCGTTTCCACTGGGTGGCTGGTGTTGAAGGGTCCGACACCAGCCACCCAGAGGGCCTGTTTTCATGAGCCAGCGATCACTTGGGGATGAGCTTCGCGGCGTCGGGGGCGTAGACGGTCATCCAGTGCGGGCGCAGGCGGTAGTAGAACACGTCCTTGTCCCAGTCGGAGTGATCGCCGTAGAAGTCCTTGAGGTATGTGAGCAGGTCTGGCCAGTCTGCGGCCGGTTCGTCGTCCTCGGGGTTGAGTATCTCCACCGTGCCGTGCGTGAACACTCCCAAGTCCTCGCCGCGCATGTGCGCGACGCTGGCGGCGGGGCGGGCCGCGAGGTGGCGGGCCTTGGCGGCGTTGCGTGCTGTGCCGAAGTACCACTTGCCGTGCAGGAAGTGCCCGTCCACGCCGCTGATCCGCGGCTCGCCCTTCGCCGTCACGGTGGACAGGGCGAGGGTGCACATGCCGACCAGGATCTGGGTGAGCTGCTCGGCGGTAGCAGTGTGCTCGGTGACGATCGAACGGAGGTGATCGGTGGAGCGGGACAGGGAGGCGTCGAGCAGGGCCTGGAGCTCATTGAGTTCTTCGGGTGTTTCGCGCATCAGTGCACGATAGCCACCGCTGACCCATCCTCAGCATCAGGACATGGCCACTGCCGCGCCAACCGGCGCCAGCACAGCGGGCAGGTCGAACACATCGTGCGGTCTCTGCACGCGCGAGGCCTGCGGCTGCACTGCTTCGGGGTCAAGACGATCGGGTCGGTCGCTACGGCGACGCCATCCGCTCCAGTGATTCCGCCGTTCTCTATCTGGTCCGTAGTCGTTGATCTCTAGTGCGCGTCAAGTACTGGGTCGTCGCTCGGAATCACCCCGATCTGCGCGACCACTTCCAGCAGCTCGCCGTTCACGCCCGCCGAACCGCCGCCGCGGTTCGCGACAACCACGACCCCCGGTTACAACGGGACCACGATGCACTCAAGAAGCACTGCGCCGAACTCGAACAACTCGTCCGCACCTGCGCACAGGTCATCAACGATCACGCCGTTGAGGAGATCGGACTCATGACCCACCATCAGCTGCTTCCGGCTGGCCAACTGCGTGCTCCATCCAGACGTTCGGTTCCACATAGACACCGACATTCAACTCCGTCGACGCCAGCACCGGCACCAGAGCGCCGTCGACCACGTTCGCCCCTTCATCCAGTGAGCTGCCTGTCCACGACCGCCACTGGGCGAGAGAGCCGACGATGGTCATGGAAAACGGCGCCACCTTGACGAACTGCCCGCCCAGGCGTTCATGAGCACGAACCCACGGGTCGGCCGATGACCCGTCCGGGCGCCGCCTGTCGAGAAACTGCTCCATCGGCAACGACGGAAGCTGATCCTTCGTCGTCGGACGAACCGGGATGACGAGCCGGCTCAGACCACGTTCGCGAACCGACTGCCGCAAGAACGTCAACGCCTCCGCAGCGATCCCTTCGCCTCGCCGGTCACTGGTGACCTGCACGTCGAGCGCCGCCACACACGTTGGGGGTCGTTCATCCAGCGCGTCCTCGATCGCCCAGATGATGATCCCGTCCCAACCGTGATCCGGGAGCTCTGGCCGCTCGGTGTCGGGAAAGACGAGCGGCACGCTCACCGCCCGGGCGACAGGAACGTCGCCGTCGAGAACGACCAGGAAGTACTCGGGCCAGCGGACGGCGAGACGGCGAGCCCTTGCCAGCGCAGCGATCTGGTCGTGCCGCATGAACTCGGCTCCGATACCACCCAGCGCAAGCGCTGGCTCCAACAGATCCGGCCGTTCAGCCAAGTTCACGACAAACACGAACCCACCCATCCTCGACTCGCATCGGAGGACTGACATCATGCCCCCACCATTGGTCGTCCCAGCAACTCATTTGTCCGAGGCCAGCACAGCAGCTCTCACCCGAGAGAGAACCGCCCCGTGGAGTCTGAGCGGCCGCTACCAGCCAGGCTGCACCCCAGCCACCGCAGCGAAGCCAACTGCCCGGCCTACGCGCACAGCGAGCCGTACGGTGAGGTGGATCGCGGCCCGGCCGTTCTCGGCCACGCCGGCGCCACCCTTGCGAGCAGGCTGCCGGCCTGGGTCGACGACCGCGGTCAGCCGCTGACCAGCGTCCACGTGCGACGCCGGGAGGGGGCGAACGCCGCGCCCGCACCGAGGTTATCCGGTCCGAGTTCGGCCAGGCCGCCGTCGAGCTGCTCGTCGACGGCCCTCTGCCCACCGCGGACACCATCCCCGTTCACGGCCGCCGCGTTGTCCAGCAGCTCGCCGGCGAGCAGCGCGCCCACCACGCCCGCCGGACCTGGCGTACCGGCTGGTGCGACCGGCGCCCGCGCCCACGGTCGAGCTGACCGCACTTCGCCGCTTCGCCGAGGTCCGCTCGCGGTCGCGAGGTCTACCGGTCGCGGTTCCCTGCCGCGTGCACGGCGGTGACCAGCGTGCAGAACTGCGCGCAATCGCTGAAATCCAGCGCGAGGGACCTGGCGTGCGCCGTGGTGACGGCCGGTCTGCCGCGTCAAGGGTCGGCTGTTTGGGCCGGACGGGTGGTTGGCGGTCGTGAAGGCTGTTGTGTGTCGCGTTCCTCCTGGTCAGGGCTCGACATGCCGACGACGCCGCCGCAGGGACGCGGTTCGGACTGGATGTTTCCGCCACCTGTACACAACAGTCCGTTGACCAGGCGGCACACCTCGGGCTCCCAACCTTCGACGCCGACGAACCCGCCCCGCCGGTGAGCGCCGAGTCGGCCAGCTTCCCGAAGGGCACCTGACCCGAGCACAGCAACTGTCCACCCCTGGCCGCCGCAATCGCCGAGATCGCGGCGCACACCGCGCCGCCCGTTCTGGCCGAGGACTCTGGGGCGCCCCTGTAGGAGCACCTCACCCGAGGACAACGACCGTCCTCACCTCCACCCGGCCGTGGTGGTCGCCGCCGGAGGCCGCCCGGCGGGCACGGCAGGGGATGTCCAATCCGAGGGTGTGCGGTGCCACCGCGCGGGTAATCCGCCCGCATGACGGGCGATCGCGGGAAGGACGACAACGGCAATCCGCTGCTGCCTGAGGTGGGCAGCGAGCCGGAGTTCCGGGTCGCTGCCGACCGGGTGCTGGGTGCCTCGCCCGCACAGGCGGAACGCGCCTTGCGGCAAGCCGCCGGCGTCGACGGCGCCGAGCGTTATCGCGTGGCGTGGGTCCAGCTCGTGGCCGACCTGCAGCAGAACCCGGAGTGACCACTCCGGGAACACGGCGGACGGCCGCACACGGCGATCAGATCACCATGCCCACGCAGGTACCTCCGGGGACGACTCACTGCTGAGCACGAGATCACCGAGGCGGTCGGCCAGGCCGTCGGCCGCAGCATGGGGCTGGACGCCCCGGGCGCCGCTGGTGCGAGGACCTGATCGCGACCGCGTGGCGGATCCGGGTGCCGCACATGGCCCGCGCGATCCGCCGGGGCCGCGACGGTGACTGACGAGGCGTGCTGGACGTTTCCCGGTCAAGATGGTGGCATGGTCGGCGATTACTTGTTCAGCGATGACGGGATCCCGGTGATTCCCGGGCAGGAGTTCGCCCGGGAACTGGCCCGGAAACCCGACAAGCAACTCCGCGAGCTGTACCAGGCTGATCGCGCAGTGGTGCAGCGCCGGGAACGGGTTTCCGCTCGTGAAGCAGCCGCGGTGGCGAAGGCCCAGGAGCGGTTGTCCGAGCTGACCGGGCCACGCTGGCAGGTGGAGGAAGCCGCCCGGACGCGGGCGGACGCGGAGTGGGTGGCCGCGCACCCCCTGGTGCTGCCCAGGCTCCCGTGGTGGCCCGGTCGGCGCCGGCAGCTCGCAGCCGAGGCGCAGGAGCGCAGGCGGTGGGAATACCAGGATGATCCCGACCGGCGGCGTTTCGTCGAAGAGGCGGTGCAAGCGGAAAGGCAACGCTTCTACGCGGCCTACCGCGAAGAGCACGGAGCCGACTTCCTCGCCCGGCTCGAGAAAGCCTATGCCGAAGACCGCGCCGCCCGGGAGCCCGCCACGAAACGGGAGCACCTTCGCGTCGCCGCGCGGCTGAGGAGCCAGGTCGTGGTGCGTGTGCTCTACGAACGGCACGATCACGATGTCCGCTGGGTCGCCAACTTCCTCGGTACGACCCACGCCAAGGTCAGGGAGGTGCTCGGCCTTCCCGCGCCGCGGCCCCGTACCCGGACGGGCGGCCACCGCTATGGCGGCGGCGACGGCGGGTACTGGGGCGGCGACTTCGGCGGTGCTGGCCTTGCCGGCGGTGATGGTGGGGGAGGCGGAGGTGACGGTGGCGGCGGCGGTGGAGGCGGGGAGTGAGTTCGCGGATCGGCGGGCGAAGCGCTGTCCGTCGATTGGCGCGGGCGAGCAGGTAGCGGATGGGCGAGGGATGGACACCCTGCCGTCGTCTCGGAAGCCGGCATCACCGACGACACCGAGCAGCTGCCCGGCAGGCACCACGAGCACGTCCGCACGTGGGACCAGCCCTACCTCGCCACCAGCACCAGCACCGCCGGCGAGGGCGGCCAGCTCGACGACGCGGCCGGGTCGCTTGTGCTCGTGGACGACCAGGGTGACCGCAGCGCCGGACGCGCGGACCTCCTGGCCAGCGCGATCGCCTTCTCAGCTCGGCGCGGCGCAGAGCCCGGGTGGAGATTTTTCCAGAACACGCGCGCGATGTCGGCGGCGGCAGGCGAGTCGAGCTGGGTGTCCAGCGAGTGCCGGGCGGTGGAGGCGCGTGCGTAGCCGATCCGCACGTGCCCGTTCGGCTCGGTGCGGGCCGCCGCGGGGCGGGGCAGCTCGACCCATGCCGAGCCCGGCTCGCGCAGCGCCGGGGTGGCGACCGTGAGCACCTGGCCAGTGCGGGCACGAGCGGGAACCGGGCGGTGTGGTATCGGACGGGGGCGGCGAGTGTTCAGTAATCGACCGTTTCGAACACTCCCCGCGGATCCTCTGCTTTGCAGAGATTCACCTGGTGCCCAAGTGGGGACCGGCCTCGCAAGGCGGTGGCCATGACCAGTGGAGGAGAGTTGCTCCGGGAAACAATCCAACCCGTTTGGTTCAATGTTCTGTGGTGGCGGGGTCCGATGCGGTGGTCTTCGCGGCATTCCTCCGATGTGGTGGAGGCCGCGAACCGCACCGGGGGCATCGAGCCGCGATCGGTCACCGCTGGATCCGGTTGCAGATGGCGTCGCGCCAGATCAGGGTGGTGGGGCAGGGCTGGGTGTCGCGTCGGGCGGCGGTCACGGTGATGTTGGGGCCGTGGTCGGGCAGCGGGAACGCGAAGCGGGTGGACGGCGTGGTGGTGTCGAGGACGCCGGAGCCGAGCGGGCGGTCGTCGGCGGTGATGGTCCGGGAAAGCGCGGTGTCGGCGCAGTCCCCATCGTTGTCCAGTTGCAGTTCGTGGCCCAGAGTGCGGTGGCCGTGGTCGCGTCCGTGGTGAAGGTCGTGGCGATCTGCGCACCGGCGTCCAGCGTCCAGCGCCAGTCGACGTGCTGCGCAGCGCAGGGGTAGTAGGTACACGCCATCCCTGCCAACGTTCCCGGGCAGCGTCCCGTGTGAGACGGTGAAATCGCGTTGGGATGGCGGGAGGCCCGCTGGTCGGACCCCGACGGCGGCAGGGTCGGCTGCCGACTGATGGTTCTCGACGACAACGCGGTGATCAGCGTGTTCTACGTCTCCGGCAAGAACGATTCGCCACGAGGCGAGAAATGCCGGACACGTGCGACAGACCTGGCCACGCAGCTTTACAAAGCCATACAGCCACAGTAATCCGCCGCGATGTCAGCCCGGCCAGGGCGAAATTCTGTCGGCGCTGGCCGACGCGTTGCGACAGCACAACAAGAACCACCCTGCCCAGGAGCTTCACGCTCGCATGTCGATCCAGTCCTGCACTACTGGCCGGGGTTCCCGGACGGACTGCGCGGCGACGACACCTACCAGGCGATCGCCTGGTAGGCGGAACCCAGCCACCGCGCGTGCTCAAACGATTCAACGCCAACTATCCGGAAGGGTAGCCGATTTCCGAGTAACGCGATGAGGCCCGCGCCGATGGTGGGTGCTGCCTCGAGCAGGGCGCCCGGTTCGAAAACATGATCTTTTTCGAGAAGATCTGATTGCCACGGAGCTTTCAGCAGAGAGCAGCGCCTGCGGCCACAGGTGCTCAAGGGCACCGTGGCCGCACCCGGAAGCAGGGCGGCGGAGAGTGGTGCGTGCGTACGACGAGGTGGCTCGTTGCTGTGCGCGCTGATGCCAGCGGCCGCCGGCGAAGCCGCGGCTCAACCGGCTCCGCTCGTGGTGGGTGTTTCACCGTCACGTGAATCGTTCGGTTGACAGTCATCATCAGGTGTTGCATGCTTTTGGTGCAACCACGGGAGGGGTTGAACGGGGGATCATTTTCATCGCCGGGAATCGGTGGATCAGTGGGTATTGCGCTGCCTTCTGCCGGTGCGCTGCGCACCGGGAACCGACGGTCGACGATGGGGGAATCCATCACCCGAGGCTCTCCTGACATTCCATTCAGGGAGAATCGATCATGGTTATTCGACGCTTCGGCATCGGTGCCGCCGGTGTGCTGGTCACATTCGGCCTGTTCGGCGGGCCGGCCGCGCTGGCGGCGACCGCGGACACCACCACCGCACGCCCTTCGGCCGTCGCGCAGGACATCCTGCCCTGCGCCGTGCTGGACGAACTGGAATCCACCCTGCGGGAACTGGCGCAGACCAGCGATCCCGGGGCGCTCAAGGACCGCCTGGACGTGGCCATCGAAAGCCTCGAGGAAATCCGTCCCGGCGTGCCGGTGCTGCTGCTTCCCGCCTACGACGGCCTGGTCGCCCAGTTCAAGAACTTGCGCGCCCAGTTGGAGAAGAGCCCCACCGCCGATGTGGTGAAGCAGATCAACGGCGTGGCCAGGCAGGCCGCCGACCTCGTGGCGCTCGTCCCGTGCGTCTGAGGACGATTCCCGCCGTATCCGGACATTTCCCGGCATTCGACAGCAGAGGGCGTGAAAGACGATGATCACCAGAAGCAGCAAGCTTCTCACCGGGCTCACCGCGGCACTGGCTGCAGCCGCTCTCACCGCGGCCCCGGTTTCCGCGCACGCACAACTCGACTCCGCCGCGGCGATCGACGCCGCCACGGCCCGGGTGGACACCGCCAACCAGCTCAGCGCCACCACCACCGCGCAGATCGCGCTGCCGGCCACCGCCGCCGGGCCGTCGACCCTGTCCGACGGACAGGGCAGGCAGCTCGGCGCGTCGCTGGTCGGTGCCGCTTCGGTCGCCGGCCAGCCGATCACGGACGGCGCCCTGTTCCGCGACGTGCTCCCCTCGACCGACGCCGGGGTGGAACGAACGCCCTCGGGGATGCGGCTGCTGGCGGTGGCCAAGGACGCGAACGCCCCGGCGGAGTACCGCTTCGCGCTGTCCCTGCCGGCCGGCGCCGGGCTGAGCCCCCGCGCCAACGGATCGGTGGACGTCATCGACCAGGCCGGCTCGATGATCGGCTCGATCAACCGGGCCTGGGCGTTCGACGCCACCGGCCGCGCGGTGGACACCCACTACACCGTCGAAGGCACCACCCTGGTGCAGCACGTCGACCACCGGGGCGCGGCCTACCCCGTGGTCGCCGATCCCAGCATCGACTTCGGCCTGACCTCCGCGAAGATCACCCTCAACCCCAAGGACCAGCGCATCATCCTCTCCGGCGGCGGGGTCGCGGCCGGTGGTCTGCTCGGTGCGCTGATCTGCTCGGGGTCCGGCCCCGGAGCGGCGCTCTGCGCGGTCGGTGGCGCGGTGATCGGTGAGATCGTCTTCGAAGCCATCAAGGAGTACGTGGTCAAGGACAACTGCGACCTGGAGGTCACCATCTCCTACGTACCGCCGCGGGTCACCAATGTGGAGCAGGTCTGCCACTGAGATGATCTGATCCGCCAACGGCAGCAGGGTGGCCCCGGCCCCCTGCTGCCTTTCGGCTCGGCACCGTCCCATCCGCTCTACAGAACAGGTTCCACCATGGACATCGCGATCATCGTCGGTCTGGTCATCCTGGTACTCGCCTTCGTGCTCGGCATCGCGCGGCGCAAGCAGTTCCCCGGGAGCCAGGTGCTGCTGACCATCCTGCTGGTCATCATCGCCGCGGCGGCGGCATTGCTGGTGGCCCTGCTCACTGCCTGACGCCGAGCCCGTGCCACCTCGGCTGGCAACTCTCCCGCTCGCGCGGGGAAGACACGGTCACGAACGGCGGCACGGTCAGCGTGTCGGGACCATCTCCGCTCGCACGGGGAAGATTTGATCGCACCGTTCGCCAGGTGCTCGCCGAAGGGGCCACCCCCCCGCTCGGGTGGGGAATACGCGACCTCGATGCAGTCCTTCGCCCCGTCGGGCGGACCACCCGCTTGCGCAGGGACGACGTCGGCCGCAAGGTCTTCGGATTGATGAGGAGGGACCACCCCCGCTCGCGGGGAAGGTGGATTCCGCAACTGCGTGAGCAGTTCGGTCGCACGATGGAAGGAAGCGGTGCTGGCCCGCATTCGTGGGGTGCGCCAGTGGCCCCCGGCGGTCGCTGCGGAGGCCGGCGGGTCGCCGAGAAAGCGTGGCATCGTGGTCGCTTTGTTCGGTGCCGCGGCGGCTGCGGTGGTGGCAGTTGTCCTCGGTGTCCAGGCCGGTGGCCAGGAGGTGCCCAGAGCCGGTGTCGCCCAGCCGGCGGTGGACCCGGCGGGTGCGCTGCTCGCCGTCCCGGACGTGACGACGGTGCGTGATCCGGACGACGGGGGCGGGACGACCGTGGTCGTGTCCCGCAGCCTGGGCAAGGCCGTGGTGCTGCCCGCGGACCTGCCGTCGCTCGAGGCCGGCCGGGTGTATCAGGTGTGGCTGATCGGCTCGGCCGGTCCGCACTCGGCCGGTTTGCTCCACGCCGATGCGCAGCGGCGCATGCGGCCGATCGTGACCGGACTGCCGCCAGGCACCGACCGCGTCGGCATCACCGCCGAACCCGCGGGCGGCTCGCCCAGTCCCACCACGCCCGCGGTCACGATGATCCCCTTGGGGTGAGTTCATTCCATCGGGTGACCCATCCGGTGCGGCGGCGGCTCCGAATCACCGGCATGAACACCGCGAAGCAAGCGACAGCCGCCCTCGGCGCGGTCCGGGCAGCCCTGCTCGGGGTGCTGGCACTGGCCGTGGCCTTGGCCGCTGGGCACCTGGTCGCGGCGTTCATCAACCTCAACGCGTCGCCGTATCTGGCCGTGGGCAACGCCGCGATCGATCTGACGCCGGTGGAGCTGAAGGATTACGCGGTCCGGACCTTCGGCACCTACGACAAGCTGGTGCTGCTGGTGGGCATGGCGGTGGTGATGGTCGTCGCGGCCGCGCTGGCCGGGATCGCCTCGCGCCGCAGCCCGGTGCCGGGTGCGGCGGCGATCGTCCTGTTCGGACTGCTCGGGTTGCTGGCGGTGTCCGGGCGACCGGACCTGGGGGCGGTGGCGCTGCTCGCGCCGGTGGCGAGCCTGCTGGCCGGTGCGGGTGTGTTCCTCTGGCTGCATCGTCTGGCCCGTCCCGCTGGCGGTGAAGCCGTCGAGCGCGGGCAGCCTTCGCGCCGCAGCTTCCTGGTCGCCGGGGCCGGTGTGGTGGTCGGTGCGGGAGTGGCCGGCGCGGGCGGGCAGCTGCTGGCCGGGACGCGCGACGCCGCTTCGTCGCGAGCCGCGGTCGGTGCGCTGGTGCCGGCGCGCACGGCTGCGGCGATCCCGGCGGATGCCGACTTCGCCAAGCTCGGCACACCGACCTTCCTGACCCCGAACAAGGATTTCTATCGCGTCGACACGGCGTTGTCCTTGCCGCAGGTGCGTACCGAGGACTGGAGTCTGCGGCTGCACGGCATGGTCGACAACGAGCGCACCTACAGCTACGCCGACATTCGCAACCGGCCACTGGTCGAGCGCACCATCACGATGACCTGTGTGTCCAATGAGGTCGGGGGCACCTACGTGTCCACGGCGAACTTCATCGGCGTGGACCTGGCGGATCTGCTCGCCGAGGCCGGTGTGCGGCCGGGGGCCGAGCAGTTGTTCTCCACCAGTGTGGACGGCTGGACCTGCGGCAGCCCGGTCGCCGCGGCCGCCGATCCCGGCCGCGGGGCGATGCTGGCGATCGGGATGAACGGTGAGCCGCTGCCGATCGAGCACGGGTTTCCGGCGCGGCTGGTGATCCCCGGTTTGTACGGCTACGTCTCGGCCACCAAATGGGTCGTCGATCTGGAAGTCACCACCTGGGCGGCGCGGCGCGCGTACTGGCTCGAACGCAGTTGGGCCGAGCAGGCGCCGATCAAAACCCAATCCCGCATCGACTTCCCCAAGGGGTTCGAGACCGTGCCCGCGGGAAAGGTCCGCGTCGGCGGTGTCGCCTGGGCCCAGCCCACCGGTATCGCCAAGGTCGAAGTGCGCATCAGCAAGGGAGCGTGGCAGGAAGCCACGCTGAGCAGGGAAGTCAACCCCGACACCTGGCGCATGTGGTGGCACGAGTTCGAGGTCCCCGCGGGCAGCCACCAGGTCACCGTGCGCGCCACCGACAAATCCGGCTACACCCAGACCGACGCCCGCGCGGGCACGGTACCCGACGGCGCCACCGGCTGGCACGTCATCAACTTCACCACCCGATAAAAGATTTCCATCCCGCACCAATCCGGGGTCTTCCTGGCTCCGAATCCCCCTCAGAAAGCGGGCTCGAGCAGGGCCCGTACGAATCCAATGGAGTGATTTCCCGTGAAGAAGTTCCGTATCGCCGGTATCGGTATCACCGCGGTCGCGGCCCTGTCCCTGGCCGCCTGCGGCAGCGACGAACCCGCATCTTCGGGTAGTGGCGCCACCAGTGCTCCGGACCCGGCGCCGTCGAGTGAGATGGCGCCGCCGATGACGGCTCCCGCCGCGATGGGTGAGGGCGTGACCACCAACGCCGACGTGTTCGGTCCCGCCTGTTCCCAGCTGCCCCAGGGCAGCGAGCCGGGTTCGCTGGACTCGATGGGCCCGCAGCCGGTGGCCAGCGCGGCCTCGACCAATCCGCTGCTGACCAAGCTGGTCGCCGCGGTCAAGGCCACCGACCTGGTGGACACCCTGAACAGCCAGCAGGCGATCACCGTGTTCGCCCCGGCCGACCCGGCGTTCGCCGAGTTGGGCGACGCCAAGTTCAACGAGCTGGCGGGCAAGCCCGCCGAGCTGGCGCCGATCCTGCAGTACCACGTGGTGGCCAAGCGCTACGACGCCAAGGGCCTGGCAGCCGCCGGTGGTTCGCTGGAGAGCTTGAACACCGCCGGTGGCCCGCTCAAGATCGAGGGCAGCGGCGAGAATCTGACCGTGAACGGCGCGAAGGTGCTGTGCGGCAACATCCCCACCAAGAACGCCACCGTCTTCGTCGTCGACAAGGTGCTTATGCCCGGCACCAACCAGTAGGCCTCTCGAACTCGCTGCGGCGGCAACCCCAGCCCGTGTTGCCGCCGCAGCGTCCTGGCCGGGTGCCCCGAGCAGGCGGGGTGGGCACGCCGGGCCGCCGCTGTGGCCGCCCATCACTCCACGGCCGCAGCGGCGGTGCACCGCGCCGACCAATCCGCCGCCGGGGCACCGAACTCCCCGTACCGGCGTGGCACCACCCCGCCTGCAGCATCGGCCACCGCCGGCCCACCCGGAGACCAACCCGGTCCCGGGGCTGAAAGGAGACTGTAGGTGTTCGGCAAACGATACGCAGCAGCCATGATCAACCGCAGCGCCGAGAACGAGCCGGACCGGCGTCGTTTCCTCCACGCCGCGGGCGTGACCGGACTGGGGGTGGTCGGCGCCGGAGCCCTCGGCGGGCTGGCCGCACCCGCGGCCACCGCCGCACCGGCCCGGCAGGCACCCGAAGCTCAGGTCAGCGACGCCGCGGTGCTGAACTTCGCGCTCAACCTGGAATACCTGGAAGCCGAGTTCTACCTCCACGCCACCACCGGCGAGGGACTCCCGGACTCGCTCACCGGCGGCACCGGCACCCCCGGTGGGGTGACCGGCGGGAAAGCCGTGCGCTTCAAGACCAAAGCCGCCCGGCAGTACGCCCAGGAAATCGCCGGGGACGAAAAGGCTCACGTGGCCTTCCTGCGGTCCGCGCTGGGGTCGGCCGCGGTCAGCCGACCGGCGATCGACCTGCAGAGCAGCTTCACCGCCGCCGCGCAGGCGGCCGGGCTGGTCAAACCCGGCAAGCCGTTCGACCCGTTCGGCTGCGAGGAAAACTTCCTGCTCGCGGCGTTCCTGTTCGAAGACGTCGGCGTCACCGCCTACAAGGGCGCCGCGCCGCTGATCACCAACAAGACCTACCTCGAAGCTGCGGCGGGCATCCTGGCGGTCGAGGCGTACCACGCCGCCAACATCCGCACCGCCCTCTACGAGCACCGCGGTGGCCTGCTCAACCTCGGCCTGCTCGGCCGTGATCTGGCCGAGGCCGCCGGAAAACTGTCCAACGCCCGCGACAGCCTCGACGGGGCCGCCGACCTGGACCAAGGCGTCACCGACGGCCAGGGACGCGCCAACATCGTGCCCGCCGATGAGAACGGTGTCGCGTTCTCCCGCTCACCCGGGCAGGTGCTCAACATCGTGTATCTGACCAACAAGGCAGCCACGTCCGGCGGGTTCTTCCCCCAGGGTGTCAACGGCGAGGTCAACACCAGCGCCGCCAACGGCTGACCCCGCGCAAAGTCCCCGCCGGCCCGGTGCGCCACGGCCTCGGCCACCGGACCGGCGGGCCCGCAAAAGGACGGTCGCAGTGGAGGTGAACCGACGCGAGCAACTCGTACGGGCCATCGCCGACCTGCCGGTTTCGGGCCGGCTCTGGAGCCGCGCGCACGCGGTGTGCACGGTGACCATCAGGGAACTCGAGCTGGACGCGGCCGCACTGTCGCTCTACCTCGAACCCAGGGTGCAGGAACCCATCGTCACGACCAGCGCCTGGGCCGCGTACCTCAACGACCTGGAATACACCGTCGGTGACGGACCGGGCATCTCCGCTTTCCGGACCGAACGCGCCATCCACCTCCCGGACCTGGCCGCTACACAGCGGGATCGGACCGGCTACGCCACCTTCGCCGGGGCCGCGGAACTCGCCGCCCAGTTCTGCTGGCCCGTCCTCACCGGCGAGGGAGAACCGATCGCCGTGCTCAGCGCCTATCGGCGCCGCCCCGGCCCCTTGTCCACGCA
Organism: Amycolatopsis sp. NPDC045836; assembly: GCF_056431745.1. Taxonomy (NCBI): domain Bacteria; kingdom Bacillati; phylum Actinomycetota; class Actinomycetes; order Pseudonocardiales; family Pseudonocardiaceae; genus Amycolatopsis; species Amycolatopsis sp. NPDC045836. The sequence continues at coordinate 88,826 of NZ_JBWKKF010000028.1, forward strand.
CCAGACACGAGACTCCGCAATCCTCGTGAAACTGCTGGCAAACGCGCTCGAGGACCACGGCACCGGCCTGCCCGCCGCGTTCGACGCGGTCAAGCGCGGCGAACTCCGCCACTACGCGACCGTGGCGCTCGCCATCACTCTCACCGCCGCACGGCACAAGATCAGCTCCGACGACGCCTTCGCGCTCTTGCGCGCCCACGCCTTCAGCCACAGCAGAACCCTGCGTGACATCGCCGACGCCGTCGCTCGCAAACGACTTGACCTGGACACTCGTTGACGCCATAGACGCGGGCTCCACTGGCGAAGTATCAACTCACGCCGGCAGTACGGGCAATGAAATGCTGCTTGCCCGCGAGTTGACCTGCTGGACACAGGTGCCTGCCGCCCGGGATGCGATGGCGCTCACTCTGCCGACACGGTCGATCCGCTCGAGCCCGCCACGCAGGGGCTGGCAGACGCTGCTCACAGTGCGAGTTCGTGCGCCTGACGATACCTCCCGTACTCGCTCATGCGGTGACGAGAACGACTGGGAACACGCCCGTCACCTGCGCTGATAGCCCGGCCATTTCACTCACTCGTGGTAGATGCTGACGTCCTGACCTGGTGAGATGTGCAAGTATTCGACGCTGTCGCTCGACTTGCTCGCAAGCAATTGCGGAGGTGAATCCGATCGTGTCCACGGTATTGTCACCGGGTCGTCCCACCAGGCTTTCCTATAAGCCAGCGGCGACGCGTAATGAAGGGGAATCGGCTTGCCCTTGGACGGTACCGCCGTGCCGGTGGTCGCGTCGAAGACGATCATCTCCGCCCGCGGCAGCACTTCGTCACCGGCCACCGGGTAGTGGTAGCTGTGCAGGACGGGCGGCCACCGTCAGCCGGGGCGCTCTCGACCAAGCGCATCAGGGGCACGTCGCGATTGTTCAAGCGGTGCGTCAGCACTTTGGTGGAATCCGGGGACCACCGCACCATCGGCGGCGGGTGCGGCAGGCCGAGGCGGCGGAACAGCATCGCGAAGCTCGCCGCGTCGGGGCTGGCCCCCGTACGGCTGCTCCGCAGTGCCGTCCGAGGTCAGCTGGATCTCCTCACCGGTCTCCAGCACGCGGATCCACAAGACGTATCCCTTGCGGAACACCACGCGGCGACCGTCGGGCGAAACCGGCTCGACGGGGTTGGGTTCCGGGATCTCAGCGCCGAGCTCGTCGGCCACCTGGTCCTTCGTCAGGCCGGTCTTCTTGGTACCCGCCTTCGGGTCGACGAAGGTGAAGCGGTCGCCATCGGTGTACCAGAACTCGCCCGCACGCCAGGTAGGCCGGGTCTTCCAACCCTTTACCAATTTTGGGGCGGTGGTGCCCGGGTTACAGCTCGGCGGCGCGGTAGCGGTCTTTCATCCGGTCTCCAAGAAGACGTGGCGAACCATAGTATCGCCGTGAACGAGGTGGGCACGGATTCGACGGTGTCGCCGCCGATCGGCTCAGGACGGCGTCAACGACTGCCACCTGCTCTACGCGATGGAGACACCGAACGCCGCTCCGACGACCTTGAAGGCGAGGTCGAAGTCTCTCCAGTCGGTGTTGGTGTGCACGACGACAACGCGTTCGCCGTTGGGGTCTCCCACCGCCATGGCGCCGGTTCCCCAGAAAGCACCGGCCATCCCGCGTAGCGTGAGCCCGCCGGTCACCGCCTTGTCCAGCTCGAAGACGCCGAGCCCGTAGTGGGTGTGGGGTATCCAGCCGCTGCCCTCGGTGGAGACGGTGGTCCACATCGCCCGGTGCTGAGCCCGCGGCAACAGGCTGCCGGTCGCCATCGCGTTGATGAACCGGCTCAAGTCCCCGGTGGTGGAGATGACGTTGCCCGCCGACCAGAACAAGGAGGTGTTGAACCGGGTGACGTTCAGCGGCGGCGTACTGGGGTCTTCCATCAGCGACGCCCAGTTCTCCGTGGTGAGCGACGCCGGGTCGGTCCCGTCCTTGAGGAACATCGACGAGTACGCCTGGGGGTGGGGCTCTGGATATCCCGGGTCCCCGGCGGGGCGCACGTAGGTGTGCTTCAGGCCGAGCGGCCGGATGACCAGGCGCTCGACCTCGTCGGCGTAGGAGTTGCCGGTGACCTCCTCGATGATCGCGCCGGCGAGGTAGTAGCCGCCGTTGGCGTAGAGGAAGCGTTCCCCCGGCTCGGCGATCGGCGGCTGGGACAGCCCGAGCTCGAGCAGGTCGGAGGTGGTCCAGACGTCGAAGCGGTGTTTCTCCAAGTTCGCCCTGGTGGCGTAGTTGTCCATTGTCTCCGGGGCGAGACCGGTGGAGAACAGGCCGGCGGTGTTGCTGAGCAGGTGCCGGATGGTGACCTTGTTGCCGTCGTAGCCGTTGACGTTCATCGCGCCTGGCAGCCACTTTTCGACCGGGTCCTCGAGGCTGAGCCTTCCCTCGGCCTCCAGTTGCAGCATCGCGGCAGCGGTAAAAGCCTTGCCGCTGCTGCCGGCGTGGAAGTACTCCCCGGGTTGACGCGGGGCGCCGGTCTCGAGGTCAGCCACTCCGGCCGCGCCGAACCAGGTTCTGTCGGCGTCGCGCACCTCGGCGACGATGCCGGGAACGCCCGCCTCGGCCACCGCCCAGTCGAGTAGCTGCTGGATTTCCGTGTGGTTCATGTCGGTACCTTTGCTGTTGGAGCTTTCCGATACAGCAAAAATTACGTTGCATGCACGAAATCGTCAATCAGGTCTCGCTGAAGCAATGGCTAAAACCGCAGCTAGACCGGCCAGCATTGTTGCGCGGACTGACTGCTAACGCAATGATATCGTTGCGTTAAGCTGTTCTCGACGACGAGGAACAGGGGCACGGATGGCTGGAGAAAGACTCACCCAGTAGGAGCGGCGGCAGATCGCGGCCGGCCTGCGCGACGGGCTGACCTACGCCGCGATAGGCCGCCGCATCGGACGGCCGACCTCAACCGTCACCCGCGAGGTGACACGCCACGGCGGGCCGGGCGGCTACCACGCCGATCGGGCTCATCGGGCCGGCACCGGGCACGCACCCCGGCGCAAGACCACTCCGCCGGCCTCGTCACCGGGACGAGCCGACCTCGGCGGGCGCGATCCACGGATCGTGAACGCGGTGGCCGCGCACAGCACCGAACTGTTCGTCCAGACCGGGCTTCCCCGGATGATGGCCAGGGTGCTGGCCGCGCTCCTCACCACCGACAGCGGCAGCCTCACCTCAGCTGAACTCGTGCAACGCCTGCACGTCAGCCCCGCCTCCATCTCCAAGGCCGTCGGCTACCTGGAGACGATGGAAATCATCAAACGCGAACGCGACCCCCACGGGCGCGCGGAACGCTATGTCGTCGACGAGGACGTGTGGTTCCAGGCCATCATGGCGAGCGCGCGCATCGACGCTCAAATCGCCACCGCCTGCCGGGCCGCGGCCCAGAGACTCGGCGCCACCACCCCTGCCGGCGTGCGGTTGGGGAACATGAGCCAATTCCTCCACCGCGTCAGCGACGACCTGGCCCGCTCGGCCCAGCACTGGCGTAAGGTCTACACCACTCACCCGCCCGCCGAACCCAGCGGCCCGCCACCACACTGAAGCCGGCATCGCCCATGTCATCGCCGACCGGCTAGTGTCGCGCGTCGTTAGTTGGTTTACGGTTGGGGGTTTGCGATGATGGTTCATGCCTTCGTCGGGTTTGATGGTCAGTGATGAGGACCGGGTGGTTTTGGAGTCCTGGGCGCGGTCCCGGGCGATCCGGGCCAGTCATGTCGAGCGGGCGCGGATCGTGCTGGCGATCGCCGATGGGAACGGGACCGCGGGTACTGCCCGGCTGGTCGGGGTGTCGCGCCCGACGGTGATCAAGTGGCGTGACCGCTTCGCCGAGCACGGCCTGGCGGGCTTGGACGACGAACCTCGCGCCGGGCGGCCGAAGACCATCGACGACGCCTCCATCATCGCCGCGACGCTGGAACAGCCGCCGCAGGCGCTGGCAGTGACGCACTGGTCGAGCCGGCTGCTGGGCCGCCACCTCGGCATCGGGGACGCGACCGTGGCCAGGGCGTGGCGCAAGTATCACGTGCAGCCGTGGCGGCAGGAGACGTTCAAGTTCTCCACCGATCCGGAGTTGGAGGCCAAGGTCCGCGACGTGGTCGGGCTTTACCTGAACCCACCCCAGAAAGCGGTGGTGCTGTGCGTGGACGAGAAGTCCCAGATCCAGGCACTCAACCGCACCGCGCCGATGCTGCCGCTGCGTCCCGGACTGCCGCAGAAAGCCACCCACGACTACAAACGCAACGGGACCACGACCTTGTTCGCGGCCTTGGAGATGGCGACAGGCAGGGTCACCGATCAGTGTTACGACCGGCACGGCAAAGCCGAGTTCCTCGACTTTCTCAAGAAGGTGGCCAAAGCCTATCCCCGCCGCGAACTGCACGTCGTGCTGGACAACTACCACACCCACAAGCACGCCGAGGTCAACGCCTGGCTGGCCAGGAACCCGAGGATCACGCTGCACTTCACGCCTACCTCGGGCTCCTGGCTGAACCTGGTCGAGGTCTTCTTCGGCATCATCACCCGCCAGGCGATCCGCCGCGGATCCTTCGACAACGTCACAGAACTCATCACCGCGATCCGCAACTTCATCCACGGCTGGAACAACCGCTGCCACCCCTTCACCTGGACCAAGACCGCCGACGAGATCCTGCCCCACGCCACCCGTCAACGAAACTCAGACGCGCGACACTAGCTGTATGAGGCCATGACATTGGTGACACCGGTGTCGAGCCGGGATGCTGGTGGCTGATTTCCAGCAGCAGTGTGGGGACGATGATAGTTG
>NZ_JBWKKF010000029.1:0-90246 GCF_056431745.1 Amycolatopsis sp. NPDC045836
GATCCACGGCGGTGACCCACCCCTGCTCACGACCGAACATGATCCACAACGGACACGGCCAACACCACCACATTGATCATTTTGTTAGGACCACTAAGGGGACTCGAACCCCCGACCCCCTCACTGCCAGCGAGGATCACGCAAGCCTTCTACCAGCACAAACAGAGAATGCCCTGGCCGTTCGCTACCGTTCGATGCACCTTGGTGCCGTTGCACGCGACTGGACGCGCACCCTTGCTCCAGGTTCGCTCCAGCGAAATTGGTGTGAAGTATGCGCAGGCGACTCCGCCACGCCTCGTCGCTCGTCACCTGTCGCAAACCTGCTCCCAGACCCCGTCTTCGCAGTCACCAACTCGACTTAGCGACGACGCATCAGCACTTTCCCGACCCCCGACCCCACCTCGGCTCGACCAAGCACCCGCCAGCCGCGTTGGCACACTTGGCATCTAACGCAGGTCGACCTGCGCTTCGCGTTCACGGGGCCTGACTCCAACTTAGTCACGTCCACGTGCGCGACCTGGTCGCAGGTGATCGAGCGATACCAACCGGGGCGCGGTACGGCGGACAGGCTGCCGTCCACGTCCAATACCCGCCATTCTCCCCGGACAGCACAACCGACACGCTAAACCCGGCCTGCTAGCCAATTTTTAACGGGTAAATATTTGACAAGTCAGAATTGACCTCATTTAATGCCGAAGCGAAATCGAAGGCCAACTTTGAAAGCATTTCATCCAAATTAACTTGCGCAATACTCTCCCGATCCGGAATCGGGTGCCAACTAATGCGAAATTGACAACGAATCGTAACCAATTCTCCGCCAGGAAAGAAGGTCAACATCCTCTCGATACCTTGAGAGTAAAGATCCACTTCAACTTCCCGACGTTCACGCACTCCCGCCAGGATCGACGGAAACTGCTCCATGAATGCGGACAGGTCGTACGCGACATCGACCGGCCATGCATCCTCCCCGAAGCCACTTACACAGAACGTTCCGCCTCGAGCTTCAGAAAGGTGACTACAAGCCTCTATTACGAGATTCTCGTAACTTTCACCCACACCCGGGTCAGTCGCCATACCGTAGCTCGCAACATCAGGCGAAACAGCTCGGTCAAACGAGACGGAAAACTCATTGTCTTCCACCTTCTACTTCGGGCCAACGATGGGGTAGGCAGTCCTGTACATGCCGCCAGACTATGTCGACCAGTTCCTTGACTCCCGTGCCTACGATAGTCGCGTCAACCACTCGTGGCCCAGACTTGCCTGTACTGGGATCGGAAGCATGCACTACCTCCCCGGGCTTGACCTGCTCGATGGCGCGGCGGTGCCGTCTGCCATGAGGACTAAGGTGCCCGCAGCGAAGCTGTTGCTTACACATGAAGAGCCACCGAGCTTGGCGCCGCCTGACTCAGGAACTTTGGGAGGCGGGGCGCCGCCTTTGCACCTGCGGTAACGGCGTCAGCGCCCTTGCTGACGCTCTTGCCGAGGTCAACGGCGTTGGCGACCTTGCCGACACCTTTACGCGGTGGCTATCCATCCGGCGAAAGGCAACCGCGGCGGACCGCTCTCACTTGGTCGACGACGGCTGCCCGTCCAGAACGTTCCTCACCGCAGCCAATTCCGGCAACGCGCTGCACGCCTGGTCCGCCCAGCGCCGCAGATTTTCGATCATTCACAGCTGCGGGGATGGGTGGCGTGTGAGTGTCGTGATCCGACCTGCGTTTAGCAGAGGTCGCCTCGGAGTCGCTCGTCGGGCGGGAATGTGTTCGTAGCAAGGTAGGAGTCCCAGTCGGCCGAGGTGAAAACGCAATTGCCCGAGCGGATCCGGTCGAACCGCCCCGCGGTCAGCCGCGCGGCCTGCCACAGGCCCGCGTCGGCGTCACGCTGCCGCCCCATGGTGACGCTGCCCCGGTTCGACACCCGCCATGCCGGGTACCGCGCAAGTGCCCAGGCGGACGTGATCGTGGAGGCGGACCTGCTGGCCCGCTCAGACGAGGTGAGATCACTGCTCCCGTGGCCACCGAGCACTCGGGCACCGTCCCGCGGTCGCGATGCCGCCTAACCAGAGCCTGGCATGACTGCTCGATCGCGAGCGCCCAACCGCCGACGTCTCATGGCGGTGGAGTGGACGCTGCGAGGGTTCGCATCGTCCCAGCGCCGGCAAATTGACCAACCCGCTGCGGAGCCGCCTCCAGCGCTCCGAGGACCGCAACCTGGCCGAGTCCGACGCGATGGGCGCAGGCTACACACACCCCGGGGTGTGTGGCGACACGAAGCCACCCGGCACACGCAGTGGACCGCCAGAGGTGGCGGCGTGCCTGCGGTAGCCGCCGTCCGGAAGCTACGCATTTATCAAACCTCTACTACTTCTTCAGGAGTTCCATTCTCCGGACCGCCCAGACGAATTACCGCACGACCAGAGCCGCGGCCAAAATCACGCAGCAGGTGTTCAATTTCACCAAATAGTCGACGGGCATCCGAACTGTAGAGATACAGCACAACCTGCCCGTCTCCATATTCGTGACCGTCAAGCTCCCCAAGCGCGTGTTTCTCAATGAGTTCTTCGATCTTGTCCTCAAGTAGGGCAACTCGTCGCTGATAGTCCTCACTCGGAAGACCGGCACCAGACAGGCCGTAAGTTACAATCAACGCCTGCTCGATCGACATCAACAAAAATCCCTCTCGGTCATCTATCGCCGCAGCCTACCCGGCGAGTTTACACTATTGGCGAGTTCCCCTTTCCCGCCAAGGAGATCGATGACATCGGCTTCCACCGCTTCTCGAGCATGCTTTCCGCCACAAACATGGATGCAGATAACGTGCCCATCTCGGGCTCGCCGACCGTTGCGAGAGTGTTCACTTAGCCGCCTGTCGATATCATTTGTCTGCCCCACATAAGTCTTACCACTCTTCTGATCAAGAAAGACGTACACGCCTTGATTCTTGTTGCAGTTATGCGTAAGAACCGCATCCACGCCTTGCCCGGGAGCAACAAAATAGGTGTGACTCAGCGAAACATTTAGATTGAATACTTGCTTCCAGCCGCTCCACTTTCGCAACTCTTGAATTACACGCTCTTCCCCGGAAACACTTACCAGCAAATCTCCCAGGCGCAGATCGCCCGCCTCAACCCACTCTCCCCTATTTGAAGCCCAGAATGGATGGTTTGCTGTGGCAGAAATTTTCCCGCCAATTCCGACACCATCCACTCCAAGTTCAATATCAACAAATTCCTTGTATCCCCGGCCGACGATCGTCCCAGCGACCTTTTGCGCATTCGCCCGGTCATTCCCAGGAGCAGAAGCAAGCAGATAATCGCCAACCCGGACATTTTCGATAGGAACATGCTCGCCATCGCTCGCCACAACCAGCGTTCCTGGAAGAAAGCTGTTGTCGCAGCCTTCCGGTTGCTGCATATTACTTCTTTGCGCTTTCGCCAGCAGGCGCTCCCTTGCCTCATTGACCTTGCGCAGCTGCTCTGCCGCCTTGTCCCTTCGGCGGATCCAACTAACGGTTTTTTCGAAGGCTTCGATGATTTTGCCGACGATCTTACCGATCTTCAGGACCTTACCCCAGGGCAGAGCAGAGAAGATCTCAATGCCGCATTGGACGGCGTTGAAGTTGTTGAAGCAGTTGTCGATGACACCCTTGGCGCCGATGATCTCCTGGACGACCTCGCCGCCGTGTTCGATGGCGACTTGGACCCAGCTGCGCTGGTCGGCGGCGGCTCGTTTGGCTTCTTCGTATTCGGCGAGGCTGAGACCTGCTTCACGGGCGGCATCTTCATCGCTGACCTGTTGTGAAGCCCGTCCCTTCCAGGGTGGTTCGATCCACACGCGGTAGACGAATACCTGCACCACCCAGTACGCGATGAGGACGAACTTGAAGAACGGCATCGCCCCGGACAGCCACCACATCACCTTGAAGGCGAAGGTCTTCATGACCAGTTTGGTGGTCTTGACAGTCTTCCAGTACAGACCACTGGGGTCGGAGTTGGTGACCGGTGAGTTGTTGGCGTAGGCGTAGCCGTTCATCTGCTGCGGGTCGTCCTGGTCGAGGACGGGGTCCACGGAGGTGAACCGACCGTTCTTCGGGTCGTACTCGCGGGCGCCGAGGTGGGTCAGGCCGCTTTCGTCCTTGGTGCCGCCCACGAAGCCCTTGTCGTCGGGCCAGGTCTGCGGTTGCTCCCCGCGCTCGTTGCCGAAGGGGTCCTGGCGGCGGGTGGTGACCTCGAGCGTTTCGGAGTCCACGCTCATGCCGGCGGTGCCCTGGTGGTCGCCGAGCAGGTAGGACAGCTTCCCTTGCGGACCTGAGGTCCGGACCGCCACCGCCGAGCCGCCGTGGTTGTAGTAGCGGCTGGCGGTGACGGCCTTGGTGGTGTTGTCCAGGCGCAGCTCCATGCCACCGAGGTAGAGCGTGGTGGTCTGGGCGGTGCGCTTGATCAGGCGGTTGCCGTCGGCGTCGTAGAGGTAGTCGTAGGTGCGGCCGTCGTGCTCGGTGACCTTGGTGTTGCGGCCGCTGGTGTCGAACTCCATCGTCTGCGGCGAGCCGGCGACGTTGCGCAGGGTCTGGTTCCCGGCGGCGTCGTAGCCGAACTCGTCCTTGGCGGTGCCGTTGGGGCCGACCTGGGTGACCGAGCGCAGGGTGTGCGGCTGGCTGCCGTCCTCGGCGCCGTAGTCGTAGGTGCGGGTGACGTCACCGTCGGCGCGGTGCTGGACGTCTTCGGTGCGGTTGCCGCTGGTGTCGTACTTGTACTCGTTCCAGTACGGGGCTGCTCCCCCGAGTCCGGCGACGGTGGGCTGCTGTTCGCAGTTGCCGCTGGCCGGGGTGAACGCCTGGGTCATGCGCTGCAGGTAGTCGTAGGAGAAGCACTGCACGTCACGCGCCGAGCCGGGCGGGGCGTCGTCGATCTTGGTGATGTTCCCGGCCGGGTCGTAGCCGTAGGTGCGGTTGGCCAGGTAGGAGTTCGCGGTGTTGCGCTGCACCTCGACCCCCTGCAGGCGGCGGGTGCCTTCCTCGTAGGACATCGACGAGGTGACGGTCTTGGACCCGGACCCCAAGGTCAGGCGCAGGGTTTCGCCGTACTGGGTGTAGAGGTGGTCGGAAACGTAGGTGCCGATGCCGAAGGTGGTGGTGGGCAGGCCGACGGTGTTGTAGCGGTGCTGGATGGTCTCCTGGTTCAGGCCGCCCGCGGCGGGGTGGGTTTCGTTCATCAGCGCGCCGGTGTCCAAGTTGAACACGGAGTGGAACTTGTAGTCCCCCTTGAGCTCGTTCCCTTCGGACTCGGGGATGATGATGCTGGTCGAGGTGGGACGCAGTGCGTCGTCGTAGCTGTTGACCTTCTTGGTGTAGGGCTGGCCGTTGACCCAGCGGGTGGACGAGTCGAGCAGTCCCTTCTTGAGCCAGTCGTAGGACCAGCTGGCAGATTTGACCTCCGGCTGGTCAGCGCCGGGACGCTGGAACTCGGCGGTCTTGCGGCCGAGGGGGTCGTACTCGGTGCGCTGGACGTGGCCGCGGGCGTCGGTGCTGGTCACCAGGCGGTCGAGGGAGTCGTAGGTGTAGGTGCTCGTGCCGCTGTCGGGGTCGTGGTCGGCCTTCTTGCGGCCGAGTTCGTCGTAGTCGTAGCGCCAGACCGCACCATCGGGCCCGGTCATCGACTCCTGCTGGCCGCGGCTGTTGAACGCGTAGCGGGTGGTGTCGAAGGCGCTGGCCGGATCCGCGGTGTGGTGCTGGCGGCGTTCCACGATCCGGCCCTGGACGTCCTTGATCACCGTGGTCGTGGTGCCGCCCCGCGGTGGGACCACGGTGGTGCGGTCACCGCCGTAGGAGGAGCTGGTGCGCCACTTTTCGACACCCTTGTGGCGGTAGACGACCGCGGTTTCGCGTTGCAGGGCGTCGAACTCGTTGATGGTCTGGTTGGGTACGGCGTTGTCGAGCGCCCCGTGCAGGGCCTTGCTCGGCGCGAGATCGTTGAAGTAAGCGCCGTTGACCTTGTATTGCAGGCCGCGGGAGTCGAAGAAGAAATCGCTGATCACCCGGCCGCTCTTCACCGCGGGAATCTGCTGCTGGCGCTCGCGCAACAGGCCGTCGAACAGGGTGTAGCTGGTGTTGTACTGGCCGCCCTCGCGCAGCGCCCGCGTGGTCACCACGGTGGGACCGTCCGTGCGGTACTCGTACTCGAATTCGCCGTTGGGGCTCTGGTGGTCTTTCTTGCGGCCGGGTTTCCACATCTTGGACACGCGGCCGAGCGGGTCGTAGACCACGTCGGCGCGTTCGCCGCTCATCCCGACCTCGGAGACGACCTGTCCCGATGCGGGTTCCAGGGTGGTGACGGCGGTGTGCTTGAGCGGGTCGGTTTTGGTGATCGTGCTCACCAGGAACTCCGGACCCGGGGCGTAACTGGTGGTGACCTCGTGGTTTTCGGCGTTGACGACCTTGGTCGGGCGGCCGAGGTCGTCGTAGGTGGTGCGCTGGTTGACCTGGTACGCGGTGCCGGTCCAGCGTTCGGTCAGCGACACGTTGCCCTTGGTCGGCGGACTGCCGTGCGGCAGGTCGTCGTAGGAGGTGCGCACGTCGGAGATCAGGTGCTGCGCCTCGCCCGGGTAGGCCGAGCAGGGCTGGCCGATGGTGCGCACCGCGGCCTGCCGGTTGAGGATGCCGGCGGTGGTGTTGTAGGCGTAGGTGGTCCGGGCGCAGGTTTCGTCGCCGGGCTTGCCGGTGTCGCCGAGGTCCTCGACCTGGTCGATGTTGCCGTGGGCGTCGAACCTGTTGTTGACCTGGGTGCGGCGCCAGGTTCCGTCCCCGAGCAGGGTGCGGCCGCGGACGGAGGCGGTGTTGCTCATGAACGCCTGGCTGTCGCCCTCGGTCGCGGTCGGGCCGTGGAGCCACGGGTCCTTGACCGAGGCCGACACGAGCTTGGTGCCGTCGTACTGCAAGCTCTCCCAGGAGTACCCGGCGAGTTGCTCCGAGTCGGTGACCTTGCCGCCTTCGGAGTCGGTGACCTGCACCGAGCGCTTGCCGCCGTTCGGCAACCGGTCGCCGTCCATGCCCCGCAGGAAGCGTTCCTCGGTGACCGACTGCGTGGTACCCGGCTCGCCGACGATGGTGCGGACCAGCTCGTAGCCACGCCACTGCGACCACGTGCGGTACTTCATCTCGGTGAACTTGGCCTCGTCGAAGTGCCAGGCCGCTTTGTCCGAGTATTCGTAGTAGGTCTTCTGGATCGACGGGCCGGTGGTGCGGGAGTCCTGGGAGACCGCGTCGACCCGGTACTTGTGGAACCAGCCGAGTTCGCGTTCGTAGCCGAACTCGGGCACCCACCAGGTCGGGAAGCAGCGCATGGTGTTGTGCTCGGCGTTGGCGGGCATGTTCGTGCCCGCGACGCACTGCGGGTCGGAGTACTTGACCTCGACCACGCCACCGGCTTCGCCGACCACGCGCTGCACGCGGTGGCGGGTGATCGGCGGGCGGTTGTCGGAATTGGTGTCGACCCGGTTGGGCAGCGCTTGGCCGTGGAACACCATTTCCGGCGTGCTGGCCGTGCCGCCGACGTGCCCGGTGTGCTGGACGCTGGTCAGCCACAGCGCCGGCGAGAGGCCGTCCCCGGTGGCCGGGAACTGGTGCCGCAGCGTCCAGGAGTCGACATCACGCCACTGCACGTCCGCCACGTCGGCGCGACGGACCTGGGTGAGCACCTTGACCAGCCGTTTGCGGGTGAAGAACGCCGGGGAGTTCTTGTTGTCACATTTGTCCCCCGGCTTGCAGATCGCGTCGAACGGAACGTCGGGCCACGATTTTGCCGTGTCCTTGTTCAGCTGGTCGGCGTTGCAGGCGAAGGTGGCGGTCGGCAGACAGCGCTCGACGGTGTCGAACCACACGCGCGCCGGCGCCGGAGCGAACAACGCGTTCGACCGCAGACCGTACTCGATCCGGCGAACCTGCCCACCCGCGATGTACGGGGTCTGCTTGTCCCCGGCTTCGTCCCGGCCGTAGTGGTTGGTTCCGACGTCGTAGTAGTAGGTGGTGGCGTTGCCGTTGGTGTCGACGACGTAGTCGAGGTTCCAGCGATAACCCTGCTGGCACCAAGAATCCCCGAACGCGGTCGCGTTGCACGGTTCGTTGGCGTGGTTGCCGAACACCGGCACGGTGTAGGCGGAGTTGGTGACCGGATTGCCTTCCTTCCAGCCCGGTAGCCGGTTCAGGCCGAGGAAGTACTGGGTGCCGTCAGCGGCGGTGACCTTCCAGTGCTCACCGTCCTTGTCACCGTTGACCGCCCCGGTGAGGCGCTCGATGCGGGAGCCGTCGTCGTTCTTGGGCCGCCAGAATCCGGTCTTCGAGTCCTTGACCAGTTCCGCGGACACACCGTTGAGGCTGAGCACGGCGTTGTCGGTGGCCCAGCACAGGTCTCCGGTCTTGCGCTGCTGGTTGTTGCCGCCCAGGTCCTCCGAGCACGGCTTGTACTGGCGCTCGATGAACCCGCCGGTGCTCAGCTCCCAGCCATCACCCACGATCGACGCCTGGTTGTTGGTCGCGCTGGTGCGCCCGTCGACCGAGCCCGACGAGTACCCGAGTCCCAGCTTCGGTGCCACGCCGGCGGACGGCGGTGGCACGCGCAGGGGAACCGAGTAGGTGAAGTCACCGCTCGAGCTGCCCGCGGACCAGCTGCCCGCCGGGCTCAGGTCGGTGGCCCCGAAGGAACCGCCCGCACCGCTGGGCGCGGCCTGCACCGCGAACACGGCGGGCTCCGGGCCCGCGGGCACGGTGACCTCGCCGGTGACGTCCTGTTCGGACGCGCGGTTGTCGGTCCGCACGAGTTCCCCGTCACGGCACTCCGGCTTCTCCGGGGTGGTCAGCACACAGGACGGCATGCGCAGCAGCCGAAGACGCGACCCGTAGTCGCCGCCGTAGGCGTGGGCGAACTTGCTGTAGTCCACCCGCACCGACACCTCGGTACCCGCGGCCCCGCCGCGGTCCGCGACGCTGACCAGTACCCCGTCCACACCAGCGCGCGTGGCCGCGTCCTGGTCGAACGTGCGCACCTCGACCTGCCCGGGTTCCGCGGAGCGAGCTGCCATTCCCGCATTTGTCGCCGCCACGGAAACCGGCAGATCACCTGCCGGGCGGTAGTCCTCCTCCGCCTCAGCGCTGCGCTGGGCTGCCGGTGCCGCCAGCGACACCTGTGCCGTCGCGGCAGCAGGCCACTGCGCACCCGGTAGCTCGGTGACTGCGACCGAGTCGACCGGGTTCGCGGGCAACGGCGCCACCGGCACGTCGTGCCCAGGCACCGAAGTCTCCTGCTGCAACGCGGGCAGGTTGGTGTGGACGGGATCCGGCGGTTGAGCGGTGGCGACCACGGTGGTGCTTCCCACGGCCAAGCCGACGAACAGCGCGAGCGTGCGCAGGACAGGTCTGGCGGTCACGGTAGTTCCTTCCGAACCCGGTGAAGAGAAGGGAGCAGCGTCAGAGGTCGGCAGCGGGCAACTGCCCGATCTGCTGGTCGGAGAGCACACCGGAGTACAACCGGACGCCACGCACCGAGCCCTGCCAGGGATCGGCGTCCTTGCCGTTCCAGCGACCGGCACCGATGAGCAGGTCCCCGGTTCCGTTCCACCCGGTGACCCCGGTGACCCGGCCCGAGTACATCCCGTCGACGTACACGCGCGCCTCGGCAGCGGCGAGGTCGTAGACCCCGGTCAAGTGCACCCAGCGACCCGTGGCGACCTCACCGGCGGCGGGAATCCACCAACCGCCTTCCGCCGTCGGGCTCAGGGCCACCAGGAAGTTCCAGCGCTTCAATTCCGGCCGGTACTGCAGCATGAAGGGCGAATACTTCTCGCCGCCGAAGGACACCGCGGTGCGGGTACCCAGATTGGTCTCGTCCAGATACACCCACGCCGACACCGTGTACGAACGATCAGTACGCACGGTCGGACGGGGCGCGGTGACCACGCCGAATCCCGCACCGTCCAGGCCGGTGAACTTCGCGCCGGTGTACTCGCCCGGTGACCACGCGGCCGTACCGCCGAACTGGGCCTGCGCCCCCGACACCAGGTCGGCCGAGGTCGAACCGCTGCCTTCAGACAGCGGGTAGTGCGCCCGAAGCACGGCCTGATTGGCCAGCAAAGCGGCCTCGGACGGCACGATCACCCGTTGGTACGCGCGCACTTCGTCCAGCGCGCCGGGGAAGAAGTCGACCCGGCCGCCGTTCCACTGCGAGGCGCCGACCTGGAAATCGCCACCAGCCGACCAGCTGCTGTTGTGGGCGACTTCAGCGGCGAGTGCACCGTTGACGTAGAGGCGCAGCTTGCCCGAACCGTGGTCGTAGGCAGCGATGAGGTGCGTCCACACCCCCACCTGCACCGGAGTGGTCGCGACGGCGCGGGCATGGGTCCCGCCGCCGTTGACGTCCTGGCTGAACATCGCCGCGCCCCACCGCCCGTCGTGGGTGGCCTGGAGCTGGAACCCGCTGGTCGTCACACCGTCCTGGGACAGGAGCGTCGGCCAGCCACCGATCTTGTCCAGCTTCGCCCACGCCGCGACGGAGAAGCTCTTCGAGGTGTCCACCACCGGACCCGGCCGGGACAGCCGCTGGGTGAGGCCGTCCAGGGTCACCGCCTGCCCGTCGTAGCCCGTGGTGGTTCCGCTCGTCCCCGCCAGGTGCCGGTTGTTGCCGCTGCTGTCGTCGGCATTGCTGTTGAGCTTCCAATGCCCGGCCAGGTTCCCGAGCAGCGGATCGCCTTGGCGCACGTTGAGCCGGTACTCCACGACCTCGGACAGGTTGCCGGCGCGGTCGACCGCCCGTACGAACATTGTCTGCAGGCCCTCGCTGACCGGTGTCCACCGGATCACCGCCGGACCACCGAGCCCGTCGGCCTCGGCCCGCGTCTTCGGGTCGTCGTGCTCCTGCTCGCTGACCGACCACAGGTAGTGCCGCACGTCAGCGGTTCCGTTGGCGGTGAAGGTGAAGGTCCCGGTCTGACCGAGACCCCCGGCGGGGCTTCCCCCGGCCGGGTAGTCGGCGGAGGTCACTCCCGGTTGGCCGGGAACCGTTTTGTCGACCGCGAACTCGCAACTGCCCACCCACGACGACGGGCTTCCGCCGTCGCTGGCCGACATCGACCAGTTGTAGACGCCCTCCTCGGTCACCAGACCCGCGGGAACCGTGACCTCGGCGAACGAGCCGGACGGGATGTTGCCGGTCGTACCCGTCCAAATCTCGGTGCTTGCCCCGACCGGACCCTTGTGCAGGCTGAATTTCGCTTGGAGCATGCCAGCGTCCGGGTCGGTCAGCTTGCCTCTGAGGCGGGGTGTCGGGGTGAAGACGTACGGCCGGTTCTCCCCGCTGGCGCAGGGGATCTGGCCGTTCTCCATGCCCAGTTGACCCGGCTTGTCGGGCAGGCTGTTGTAGACGACCTCCAGCACCGGGTTCAGGTCGAACCGACGCCAATCCGAGGTCGATCCCTCGCTGCGCGCTTTGAGCCGGAAAACCATGTTGGTCCACTGCTCGTTCGCCGCCGCCTTCATCAGGTCGGTGATGGGCGCGTCGGACCAACCGTCGCTCGGGCAGTACGCGGCGTGGTTGGACCGGCTGATATCGCCGTAGTGGCCCGCCACCCACGGTTGGTTGTTCCAAGTTGTGTCCGGGCCGATCCCGCCCGCCAGGTTCAGCTCCGTCGGGCCGCCGTTGCACGACCAGGAGTGGATGACCCGGGTGCGCACCGCCGCGCGGTGGATCACCTTGCCGCGCATGGCCGACACGTCGAAGTTGAAGTACGACCGCGACAGGTAGCCATTCTGGTACCCGGCTTTGAGGTCGGCGAGGTCACCGTCGGTCCGGTTGAAGTTGCGGGCGTTGGCGAAGTCTCCGCTCTGCACCACGACGTGATTCTGCTTGGCGCCGGCCCACCAGTACTCCGGGTCGATGAACACCGGGTACACCCGCGCGGGATCGGTGAGGAACTCCTGGTCCGGGCGCACAACCACAGCCGAGTCGGTCACGTCGACATCCATCGTCGCCGTCGCGGGGGTCTCCGCAGTCGCTGCGGCTCGCTGCTGGCCGGAGCCGCGCGAGTCCCACATCTTCGAGGCATCACCAAGGAAGTGCGCCACACCGGTGTGGTCAACGGCTTCGATGCCACCAGCCGCAGTCAACCGCGGCGTCACCCCCACCGCGTGATTGGGAAACGCGATCTCCTTCAATCGCGGATCCTGCGCGGCCTCGGCGTTCTTCACCACCAGCACCTGGCTGTACCCGGTCGCCTTGGCCGTCAGCACCAGATCGATGCCGGGCAACGTCTCCGGATACGTCGCCACCGCACCATCGAGCACCGGCGCAGGCAACGCTCCGGGCCACCCGATGCCCACCTCACGGCCATCGCGCACCACCGACGCCAGTGGCTGCTCACTCGTGCCACCGCCGGAAAAACGCACATCCACGAACCCGGCCTTCGGCCCGACCGTGCCATCCGACCGCTTCTCCAACGTCAGATCCACGGGCACCCACGCGTCACCCCGGCGCACCCGCTGTGGCTCCAGGCTCTGCCGCGACACCAACGCCCCGTCCGGACCGGCGACCACCTCGGCATACTCCGTGGTCTCCGACGCGACCGGCACTTCCTGCCCGCTCGATTTCGCCTTGGCCAGTGCCGACGCAATTTCCGGCGACACCGCTCCAATTTCGTCAGCAATTGCTGTCCCGTTGGAAAATAACGAAGCGATCAGCGCCACGGCCACACCGGCCCAGCGCAGCCTCGCCTGAGGCAACACCATGACATTCCCCCTCTTGAGCACACCACACGGGCGCACCATCACCCAGACATGACGCTATATCCGCAGACCAGCCACGCACGACCTGACGAGGGCACAACCGAAGCACGGCGACATTACTCTGATCAGCCGATTTACCAACAGCAGAAAGTGCCCGCGTCAACCCCCTCGTGAATTTGCGTCGTGGCACTGGCGAACCCCGGGTCAAAAATTACTGGTACGGCCGTTTCGTCGGTAAGGCTCCATTGGAGTGAACCAACGATGGCCCAGGGTCAGGGACGGGGGTAGTGCAGGTAGATCGGCCTGACGGTGTCCGCGCGGGAGAACGTCTCCAACGCCGTGCGCTTCCTGCCACCGATCGTCTCGGTGGTCACCTCAAGCTGATAGGACTCAACAGGCGCCACCTCGATACGAGGCATCCGCCACGCGCACTCGTAGAGCGGCTCCAAGAACCTGACGAGACCCTCCCCAGACTCGAGCTTGCCCGTCGCCATGACCGCGCCCGCGCCGTCGCGGATGGTCCACTCGGTCTGCCGCCACAGGCACTTCGAATCGTCGAAGTTCACCCCGAGCGAGATGTCATGCGTCGACAACTCCACCATGATCACCACGCGCTCTGGCTCAGACGGAGCAGAAGTCGTTGGTACGATTGACAGCGGCTCCACCGGCGGCGCTGCTTCGGGGGCGCCACCACACGCCGAAGCCGCCAGGACAACCGCCACGCAACCCCAACGCACCCAACGCATCACGTGTCCCCTCACTGTCGCTGATCGATCGCCACCCACCGATGCGGCGTTAGCTCGATCCAGCGGCGCTGTGTCGTGCGTCACGACTCAACCTGTTTCGGTGGAGGCGGAAGTTCGGCTGGAAGACGCATCGCCAGGTTCGGCCGAGATCAACGGGTGCCTGCAGGGTGCACGGCGCTGAAGCCAGCGTGGCGTTGCTGTGACTGGTAGGTACCAGAACGGCAAGCTGCGCGAGTTCTTCCACGTAGTCCGGCAACGCCGTAGGCACGCGAACGTGCGCACGCTCGCTGTCGGCTTGTCCCCGGACCTGCGGACGCCGGGGAGGCGCACACTTCTTCTCGTTCTCGAGTGTGCGGAAGCAAGCCATGGCTTGGGTGGAGCAGAGCGGGCAGCGGTCGTGGCGGGTGCGCTACCGGCGACACGGCACGGTGGATTCGGTGTCGGGCTTTCGCTCCCGGCGCGACGCCGAGGCCTACGCCGAGGATCTGGAGACCGATCAGCGCCGGAAAGTGTGGATCGACCCGGCTGATAGCGCGACCACCGTCACCGAGTGGGTCGCGCGCCATCGAGAGCTACCGCTGCCGCCTGCGCTGCCACATCCTGCCCCGCTTCGGCGCCACCGCGCTGGGCACCATCACCACCCTCGACATCACCGAATGGACCAGAGAACTCAACCAAGCCGGCTACGCACCCGCCACCGTGTCGAGCCAGATCAACCTGCTGTCCATGATCCTGACCGACGCCGACGCCGACGCCGACGCCGCCGCGGCCGCCGCTCCCGGCGGATCACCCCCGAACGGATCTGGGCCCTGCCGGATCCAGTGCTGCGCATCGCCGATCAAGCAGCGCTGCTGGGCGGCCCCATCACCCGCCTGCTGATCATCACCGCCGCCTGGACCGGCTGCCGCTGGGGCGAACTCGCCGGACTCCACCGCGACAACATCAACCTGGAACACGGCACGCTGACCATCGACCCCGAGTTCGGAACACTGCACGAGTCCGCCAGCACCCGCTGGCTGGGCCCACCCAAGACCCGCGCTTCCGCTCGCACAATCACGCTGCCACCGTTCCTGGTCGAACTACTGCGGGAGCACCTCGCGCAACATCCCTACGAGTTCGTCTTCACCACGCCCAGCGGAACCTGGCTGTGGCGCTCCACCTTCATCCGCCGCATTCTGCGCCCCGCGGCCGACGGCAACACCGACACCGCCAACCCCGCGGTCCGCTGCCACCCCATCCGGCCGGGCCTGACCTTCCACGGCCTGCGCCACAGCCACAAAACCTGGCTCATCGCCGGCGGCGCACCCGAAATCGCCCAAGCACGCCGACTCGGCCACCACCTCGACAACCGCGTCATCGAGACCTACTCCCACGTCGCACCCGAAGTCGAACAACGCCTGCTAACCGACCTCGAACAACGCTGGCAAGCCCTCCAACCCACCCCACCAGCGCCACCCTCACCGCCCGAGCCCGACGTGGCACTCGCGGCGGTCGTCCCCCTCTTCGCCACAGCGGGGGTCGGCCACCACACACCACCCCGACCAGCAGCGACACGAACCGGGCGCCGAAGGCCGCCCGGATCAGTGCCCCAGAACTGCCCCACCAGGGTCACCGCCAAGCACCCCGGAACGATCACCCATGATCAGCCAACGCACACGAAAAACCCCTCCGACCAGCCTAAACGACTCGATCGAAGGGGTTCTTTACGATGTGGAGCTAAGGGGACTCGAACCCCTGACCCCCTCACTGCCAGTGAGGTGCGCTACCAGCTGCGCCATAGCCCCGGAGCGAAGGTGAACTCCGCATCTCGTATGCCTATAAGGTACATGACCCCCGAATGGTGCTTCGCAGGGGGGTGCCTATCGGTCCGAGCGCAGGGAGGCCGGGTCGAAGGAGTACAGGTCGTCCTCCTCCGGGGCGGGGTGGGTGGCGGACTCCCGGGCCAGGCGCTGTTCGCGGCGGCGCTGGAACTCTTCGACGGTCAGGCCGTTGTCGTCGTTCGCCGCGCGGGCCGGGGCGGGGAGGCCGGAGATCTGCTCGATCATCGCGGTCACGTCCTCGCCGAGCAGCAGGGCCACCTTGTTGTAGCTGTCCTGCACGGCCTCCCGCTGGGCCACCTCGGCCACCTCGACGATCAGCGCGCCCAGCCGGTCGGCGTTCAGGTTGCCCACCGACGGCGCGAGCCACAGGTTCAGCAGCTTCCCGTGGGCGTCGACGGTCACCTCGACGGTGTTGTCCAGGTCGTGCGCGGTGCCCTTCGCCCGGGCCATCATGCCCTCGACCTGCGAAAGCGCCTCGGACCTGGCGCGGGTCTGCTCGATCAGCTGCCGCGTGGTCTGCGTGATCGGCACCTGCTCCATCGGACCGCTCACCTTCCGTAACCGTCTTCGTCGTCGGGGAGGGGCTCGTAGCCCATCGAGCGGACCTGGCCGTCACCGAGCGCGGGTGCCAGCGTCTGGTACATCCGGTCGCCGGCCCGCCGGGTGGCCTGGTCCGACAGCTCGACGATCTGCCGCGCGAGCACCTCGGGTGCGCTGCGCAGCGCGTACGGCGTCAGCTTGACGCTCTTCAGCTTGCCGCCCGGCAGCACCTCGACGCCGATCGCGCCGTCGCCGCTCCTGGCCCGGCCGGTGATCGGCCCGCTGCGCTCGAACTGCGCCCGCGCCCGCTCGCCCGCCCGGTCCATCTCCTGCGCCAGCCGGTCGGCTTCCCGGCTGATGTCGAACTCCGCCACTCGCGGCCTCCCCAACGTCTCGCCGTGCAGATTAGCCGGTCGGGCGGTAGAAGCCGATGAACGACTGCCCGGCGTTGGTGGTCCGGATCGGGCCGGTCTGCACCGGGTCGCCGGCTTCGATCATCTGCCCGTTGCCGATCACCATCGCCACGTGCCCCGACCAGACCACCAGGTCACCCGGCAGCAGCTGGTCGATCGAGGGCACCTCGGCGCCCACGGTCTGCGTCTTGGCGATCCGCGGGATCTCCAGCCCGGCCTCGCCGTAGGAGGTCATGGTCAGCCCGCTGCAGTCCAGCCCGACGCCCGGCGTGGTGCCGCCCCACACGTACGGCACGCCCAGGTTCGACAGCGCCGCGCGGACCGCCTTGGCGGCGGTCTCGTTGGGCGCCTGCACCGTGCTGCCGTCGGGCAGGTTGACCGCGACACCGGTGCCCGGCTGTGGCGGGATGGCCACCGGCAGGCGCGGCTTGCTGACCGCGCCGCCCCCGCCGCCACCACCGCCGCCGCCCCGGCCACCGCCGCCACCACCGCGGCGGCTGCCCTGGGCGTTGAACGAGCTGCCCACCTGGGTCTGCCCGCCGCCGTTGTCCCCGGAGGAGGTGGCGGGCGCGGGGGCGAGCTTGGTCGCGGTCTGGGTGAGCTGGCCCTCGGCGTTGGCCGCCACCGTCGCCGATTCACCGTTGAGGCGGTCGACCTCGGCGATCATCTTCTTCATGATGTCGGCCGCGGCGGCGTTGCCCTCGCCGTTGGGCCGGGCGCGCTCGATCGCGATCTTCTTCATCGCGTCGTTGATCACCTTGATGATCTCTTCGCGCAGCTGCTTGTTCTGGATGTCGGCGACGTCGAGGATCTCCGCCGCCTCGGCGACCGCCTTCTCGATCTCGGCGCTCTCCTGGAGGAGGTCGTCGACCTCCTTCTCCAGGTTCACCGAGGTCTCGGTGGCGGTGTCGGTGGCCGTGCCCGAGCTGTTCGCGGCGAGGTTGGCGCGCTGGGCCGAGACGTTGCCGCGCACGCCGTCCAGCGAGGTGCGCAGGGCCACCTGGCCGTCCTGGGCGGCGCTGATGCCGGCGCTGTTGCGCACCATCTTCTGCTCGAACTGCTGGTTGGTGTCCAGGCCGGTGCGCAGGACCTGCTCGGTTTCGTAGGTCACGGCAGGTCCTTGCCGATCGTCTTCATGATGTCCCCCTGGTCGCCCTCGACCACCTGGTAGTTGACCGCGGTCTGCCGCGCCGCGTCACCCATCTGCTGCCACTGCCCGCCCAGCCGCGCGACGCGCTCCTGCATGCCGCGCATCCGGCTCGCGTAGGCGCCGGAGAACCCGGTCTCCTGGCCCAGCGCCGAGAACCCGTCGCCGTCGACGTCCGCGTGCGGGTCGAGGTGCTTCGACCCCGCGCCGCGGATGTCCTCCCCCGCCGGATCGATCTGGCGCGCGTAGTTCTCGTAGGCGCCTTCGCCGACGTAGAAACCCTGGTGTGGTGTGCCGTTCACGGATGCCCTCCTCGTACCCGGGAGTGCGACGCCGTCCAGCACGGAACGGTTCCCCACGAGCACTCCGCGCTCAGCCTAGACCAACCGGATCGCCCGACGGGGCGGAATCACCTCACGCGGCGGGTGCCCCGGAAACCAGCTTGGTCAGCCATTCCGGGTCGGTGGTGTCGACCGGCTTGCCGCCGGCCACGACGGTCGGCGTGCCGAAGCCCTTGTTGCCGTCCGGGAACTCCTGGTGCAACGCGGGGTCCTCGGTGACCCGCTTCAGTTCGGCGTCCAGTTGCTGGTGGTAGGTACCGCCCTCGACGCAGGCGGAGAAGGCCGGTGAGGCGATGCCGACGGCCTGCCCCAGCGCGGTGAGCTGCCCCTTGTCCCAGCCGCGCTTGCCCTCCTCCGGCTGCGCGGCGAACAGGCTGTCGTGGAACGGGGTGAACACCCCGGCGTCGGCCGCGCACAGGGCCGCGTTCGCCGAGTCCAGCGAGTAGCCCTCCGGGTCGCTCCGCGAGTTCAGCATCGGGACCATGTGCGTGCGCAGCACCAGCTTGCCCGCCGCCACCTGCTCCTCGAGCTGCCCGCCGAACCGCTGGTGGAACTGACCGCAGGCCGGGCAGAGGAAGTCGGCGTAGACGTCGAGCGTGGCGGTGGCCTCCGGCCTGCCGGAGACCACCACGAGGCCGTCCCGCCGCTCCGGCCACGCCGGGGCACCCTGCGCGACCGCCGCGATCGTCTGCCCCTCGGTCTTGTTCTTGTCGGACTGGTACCAGACGATGCCGCCGACCACGGCCGCCGCGACCAGCACCACGGCGACGACCACGCCGACGGTCCGCTTGTCCACGCCCCGCGCCGCGGGCGCCGGCTCGGCCGCCTGCTGCCGCTGCTGCTCCTGCCGCCGCTTGCGCGCGGTGCGCTCCGCTCCACCCACTTGCCCAGTTCCTTTCCAGCCCGTGTGCCCCGAGCCCTAGGCTAATCAGACGACCTGAGAAAGCCGTGAGGTCAGGAGGGACGCCGATGCGCGCCAGGCGGGCACTCGCCACGCTGGCCGCACTCGGCCTGACCATGATCAACACCGGCGCCTGCACCCCCACCGCCACCGACGCCGATTCGCTGGTCAAGCGCGCCGCCGCCCGCGGCCACCTGACCATCGGCACCCGCTTCGACCAGCCCGGCATCTCGCAGCGCACGCTCGACGGGCGGCTGGTCGGCTTCGACGTGGACGTGGCCACCTTCGTGGCGAAGGAGCTGGGCGTGGCCCCCGGCGACATCACCTGGCGGGAGACGGCGACCTCGTCCAGGGAGGCGGACCTGGCGTCGACCTCGGTGGACCTGGTGGTGGCCACCTACTCGATCACCGAGAAGCGCCGCCAGGCGGTGACCTTCGCCGGCCCGTACTTCTCCACCGGGCAGGACCTGCTGGTCCGCACGCAGACCACGGACATCACCGGGCCGGAGTCGCTGAACGGCAAGCGGCTGTGCTCGACCACGAACACCACCTCCGCCGAGCAGGTGCGCGACCGCTTCGCCCAGCGGGCCGAACTGGTCGAGTACCCGCGGTACCCCGAGTGCATCACCGCGCTGCTGTCCGGGCAGGTGGACGCGGTGACCACGGACGCGGTGATCCTGGCCGGGTACGCCGCGCAGCAACCCGAGCTGCTGCGGGTGGTCGGCAAGCAGTTCGTGCCGGAGCACTACGGCATCGGCCTGCGCAAGGGTGACACCGACGCGCAGCGGGCGGTCAACGACGCGATCCGCAAGATGATCGACACCGGCGAGTGGACGCGGTCGTTCCACGCCAACATCGGGCCGTCCGGTTACCCGCTGCCCACCCCGCCCCAGGTCACCGAGCGGTGACGGCCGAACTCCCGGTCACCGCCGTTCTCGGTGACCTCGGTGACGCACTGGCCGCCCACGGCACCGCCGTGCTGGTGGCCCCGCCGGGTACCGGCAAGACCACGCTGGTGCCGCCGTCGCTGGCCGAGCGCACCGGTGGCCGGGTGGTGGTGGCCGAACCGCGGCGGCTGGCCGCGCGGGCCGCGGCCGCCCGGATGGCGTCGCTGCTCGGCGAGCCGGTCGGGGAGACGGTCGGGTACTCGGTGCGCGGTGATCGCCGGGTGTCGGAGCGCACCCGGATCGAGGTGGTCACCTCGGGCCTGCTGGTGCGCCGCCTCCAGCACGACCCGGAACTGCCGGGGGTGTCGACCGTGCTGCTGGACGAGTGCCACGAACGCCACCTCGACGCCGACCTGCTGCTCGCGCTGCTGCTGGACGTCCGCGCCGGGCTGCGTGACGACCTGCGCCTGCTCGCCACGTCGGCCACCGTCGCCGCCGACCGCCTGGCCACGCTGCTCGGCGGGCCGGTGCTCACCGCGCACGCCAGGACGTTCCCCGTCGAGCACCACTACGAACCGCCGTCGCGCAACGAGCGCGTCGAAGCCCTCGTCGCCCGGACCATCCACAAGGCACTGTCCGAAGCGGACGGCGACGTGCTGGCCTTCCTGCCCGGGGCGGCCGAGATCGCACGGGTGTCGAAGCTGCTCTCCGGGGTCGACGTGTTCCCGCTGCACGGCCGCCTCTCCACCGCCCAGCAGGACGCCGCGTTGCGCCGGGGTGACCGCCGCCGGGTGGTGCTGGCCACGGCGGTCGCGGAATCGAGCCTGACCGTGCCGGGCGTGCGGATCGTGGTCGACTCCGGCCTGGCCAGGGTGCCGCGGGTGGACCACCGCCGCGGCCTGCCCGGGCTGGCGACCGTGCGGGTGTCGGCCGCGGTCGCCGAGCAGCGGGCCGGTCGCGCCGGGCGTGAGGCGCCGGGACGCGTGTACCGCTGCTGGGCCCGGCACGAGCAGGCGTCGCTGCCCGCGTATCCGGAACCGGAGATCCGCACCGCCGAACTGGCCCGGCTCGCCCTCGAACTGGCCTGCTGGTCCACCCCGGACGGCAGCGGCCTGACCTGGTGGGACCCGCCGGGCGCGGGGGCGCTCGCCGCCGGGCAGGCGGTGCTGCGGGCACTCGGCGCCACCGAGGAGTCCGGCGAGGTCACCGAACGCGGGCGCCGGATGGCCGCGCTCGGCCTGCACCCCCGGCTGGCCAGGGCGTTGCTGGACGGGGCGCGGGAGGTCGGCGCGCGCTCGGCGGCCGAGGTGGTCGCCCTGCTGGACAACGGGGCCGCGCTGACCGACGTGGACGCCGAACTGCGCCGCCTGCGGGACACCGGTGACCAGCGCTGGCGCCGCGAAGCGCAACGGCTGGCGAAGCTGGTCGACGGCGGCCGGGAGCAGCCGGACTCCGCGCTGGTCGTCGCGCTCGCCCACCCCGAACGCCTGGCGCGGCGGCGAGCCGCCGGATCGCCGGTCTACCTGATGGCCGGCGGCACCGCCGCCGAACTCGCCCCCGGCAGCGGGCTCACCGACGCCGAGTGGCTGGCGATCGGCGAAGCGACCAGGGACCCCGGGCGCACCAACGGCACCGTCCGGCTCGCCGCCCGCGCCGACGCCGAACTGGCCGAGACCGCGGGGGCGCACCTGCTCACCGAAGCCGACGAGGTGCGCTGGGCCGACGGCGAACTGCTCGCCCGCCGGGTCCGCCGGCTCGGCGCGATCGTGCTCGGCGAACGGCCGCTGCGCGACCCCGATCCGGCGCTGGTGGCGGCCGCCGTGCTGGACGGGCTGCGGCGGGAGGGGCTCGGCCTGCTCAAGTGGTCCGAGGACGCCACCCGGTTGCGGCAGCGGCTGGCCTTCCTGCACCGGGCCGTCGGCACGCCGTGGCCGGACCCCACCGACGGAGCCATCCTGTCCAATG
The DNA here is from genome assembly GCF_056431745.1 of Amycolatopsis sp. NPDC045836. Taxonomy (NCBI): domain Bacteria; kingdom Bacillati; phylum Actinomycetota; class Actinomycetes; order Pseudonocardiales; family Pseudonocardiaceae; genus Amycolatopsis; species Amycolatopsis sp. NPDC045836. Next base: position 21,523 of record NZ_JBWKKF010000029.1, read on the forward strand.
TGGACCTTTCGAAGGTGCGGAAGCGCGCCGACCTGGCCAAGGTCGACGCCGGTACCGCGCTGCGAGCGCTGCTGCCGTGGCCGGAAGCCGCCAAGCTGGACGAACTGGCGCCGGACCGGCTCGAAGTGCCGTCCGGTTCGAAGATCCGCGTCGACTACCGCGACGAACCGGTGCTCGCGGTCAAGCTGCAGGAAACCTTCGGCTGGCGGGAGACGCCGGAACTGGCCGGGGTACCGGTGGTGCTGCACCTGCTCTCCCCCGCCGGGCGCCCGGCAGCCGTGACCGCCGACCTGGAATCGTTCTGGCGCAACGGTTACCCCGCCGTGCGAGCCGAACTGCGCGGACGCTACCCGCGGCACCCCTGGCCGGAGGACCCGATGACCGCGGCACCGACCCGGCGGGTCAAACCGCGTTAGAGCCGCTCGTGCAGTCCCTGCGGTGGCGCGGGTAGCTCCTTCGCCAGTTCCTCGTCGTCGCCGCCCTCTTCGTGCAGGCCCATCTGCACCGCCCGCCGGATCTGCTCGCGGTTCTCCCGGACCACGTGCGCGAAGAAGTCGTCGATGCGCGGATCGGTGAGCACTTCGAGGGTGACCCGCATGACCGTGTCCACCACCGTGCGCACGATCTCGTCGTGGAACGGCAGCTTCGAGAACCGGCCGGCCTGCGGGTCCTGCTTCATCTTCTCGGTGACGATCTGCCGCAGCAGTTCCCGGTTGTCGCCGAGCGAGCGGGCCAGGTTCTGCGGGTAGTTCCCGGTTTCCAGCACCTTGACCACCTCGTCCAGCACGGCGATGGTGATCGGTTTCTTGATCGCCAGCACGATCGGCCGCGACAGCCGTTCCACCAGGCGCTGGGTGAACTTCTCGCCGAACGCGCGGTCGGCGGTCCGCGCCAGCCGCACCAGCACCACGACGATCCGCAGCAGCCGGAACCCGCGCAGCGCCGGGTGCGCGACCGGGATCATGCCCAGCACCTCGTACCAGTTGCGCAGCGGGAACCAGCGCTCCCAGCCCGCCCGGCGCCACCGCCAGAGGAATTCGAGCAGGAACACCCCGCAGATGCAGGTGTCGATCACGAAGACGGTGTGCGCGGTCCGGGCCGAATGCGGCCAGAACATCACGTAGACCAGCAAGCCGACCGAGGTGATCGCCAGCACGAGCATGACCAGGTCCACCGGGGCGACCCGGCTCCGCCGGGTGGGGCCGCTTGCCGTCATGGCCGCATTCTGCCCGCCCCGGCGCCGCACCGCCGCACGAACCCTGCCGAAAGTAAGGGGTGGTCCCTGCCCTGCGACCACTGCCCCGGACCCGGTCGTCCGGCGAAGCTCGGTGTCCGCCAAGGGAACTGGAGGGCAGATGATCACGCTTCGCGGTCTGACGAAGCGCTACGGCGAGAAGACCGTTGTGGACGACCTGAGCTTCGACGTCGGGGCGGGCCGGGTGACCGGCTTCCTCGGCCCGAACGGGGCCGGCAAGTCCACCACCATGCGCATGGTGCTGGGCCTCGACCACCCGAGCGGGGGGCGGGCGCTGGTGAACGGGAAGGCGTACCGGGAACTGCGGTACCCGCTGCGCGAGGTCGGCGCGCTGCTCGACGCCAAGGCGCTGCACCCCGGCCGGACGGCGCGGTGGCACCTGCTGGCGATGGCCCGCAGCAACGCCATCCCGGACCGGCGGGTGGCCGAGGTGCTGGCCACCGTCGGGCTGAGCGAGGTGGCGGACAAGCGGGCGGGCACCTTCTCGCTGGGCATGGGCCAGCGGCTGGGCATCGCCGGTGCGTTGCTCGGCGACCCGGGGGTGCTGGTGTTCGACGAGCCGGTGAACGGCCTCGACCCGGACGGGGTGCGCTGGGTCCGCCAGCTGATGCGCTCGCTGGCCGAGGAGGGGCGCACGGTTTTCGTCTCCAGCCACCTGATGAGCGAGATGCAGCTGACCGCGCACGAACTGGTGGTGATCGGCAGGGGGAAGCTGCTGGCGAACGCCCCGGTGGGCGAGTTCATCGCGGGCAACTCCCACACCGCCGTGCTGGTGCGCGTGCCGCGGCCCGCCGACCGGCAGCGGCTGACCGCGCGCCTGCACGCCCTTGGCTTGTCCACTGAGGACAGTGATGGCGAACTGGTGGTGCCCGGCGCTTCCGTGCAACGGGTCGGCGAGGTGGCGCACGAACTCGGGGTGCTGCTGCACGGGCTGGCCGAACGCACCGCTTCGCTGGAGCAGGCGTACATGGAGCTGACCGCGAACTCGGTCGAGTACGGGGTGCAGGCATGAGCCGGGAACTCTACGACCTGATCACCGGATTGGCCGCGGACTCCCCGTGGCTGGTCCAGCTGCTGTTCGAACTCGGCACGAACGGGGCCATCCTCGCCCTGATGGCGCTCGCGGCACTGCTGCTCTGGCGGGCCAGGACGGACGCCTTCGTGGTGGTGTCGGTGCTGCTCACCGCCGGGGCCACGGCCATCGCCTACCTGCTCAGCGAACTGCTGAAGTCGCTGGTCGCCCAGGACCGCCCGTGCCGGGGATCGACGGTGACGCTGGAAGCGTGCCCGTCGATCGGTGACTGGTCGTTCCCCAGCAACCACACCGTCATCGCCGCCGCGATCGCCACCGGCCTGCTCACGCTGTGGCGGCGGCACCCGGCCACCGCCGGGCTCGCGCTGCTGCTCGGCGCCTTCGCCGGGTTCTCCCGGGTTTTCGTCGGGGTGCACTACCCGCACGACGTGCTCGCCGGATTCGCGCTCGGCGCGGTCGTCGCGCTCGCCGTCGTGCTGCCGTTCCGCGCGCTCGCCACCGAGCGCCTGCTTTCGAGGAGTCGACGATGAACGCCGCCGTCCACGCCGAATGGACGAAGTTCCACTCGGTGCGCTCGACCTGGTGGAGCGTCACCACCACCGCGTTGCTGATGATCGGGTACGCCGGGCTGGCCGCGTTGTCGACGCGGCTCGGCGGTGACGAGGACCTGTCCGCGCAGGGCGCGGTCATCGGCGGCACCTTCTACCTCGGCCAGTTCGCCGTGGTCACGCTGGCCACCCTGGTCATCACCAGCGAGTACGCCACCGGGTCGATCCGGTCCACCCTGCAGTGGGTGCCGCGCCGCGGTGGGGTGCTGCTGGCCAAGGCGGCGGTGCTGGCGCCGGTCTCGTTCGTGCTCGGGCTGCTGAGCGCGGGCCTCGGGGTGGCGATCGCGATTCCGCTGATCGGGGACGCCGGCGTATCGACCTCGGCCGGTGGCGCGATCCAGACGGTGCTGGCCACCGGGGTCTACTTCGCCCTGCTGAGCCTGTTCTGCCTCGGCGCCGGTACGGCGCTGCGCAGCACCGCGGGCACCATCACGGTGGTCACGCTGATCCTGCTGATGGTCCCGATCCTGCTCGGCGGGCTCGGGCTGGAGTTCCTGATGCACCTCTTCCCCGGTATCGCCGGGACCAACGCGATGACCAGCGGGGGGAGCCCGGTCATCGGCACGCCCACGCCGTACCCGTCCTGGCTGGGGCTGCCCATCTGCGCGCTCTGGTCGGCGGGCGCGCTGTTCGTCGGCCACACCCTGCTGCGCAAGCGGGACGCCTAACCCAGGATCGAGCGCAGCACCTCCTCGCTCGACCGCTCCAGTTCGGCGAGGGTCGGCGGGTGGGCGGCGCCGGTGCCGGCCAGCGAGTCGAACATGACGCCCTCGCACCACGCCATCACCAGGCGCGCGTGCCGCTCCGGATCGGGGGAGCCGAGGGCGGTCATGCTCGCCTCGAGCTGGGTCCGGTAGGCCGCCCCGATCCGGTCGTAGATCTCCCGCAACACCGGCCGCCGCGTGGCTTCGAGCGCGAATTCGTACCGCGCGAGCGTGCGCGTGCGGCCGGTGGTGATCGACGCGTGCAGGAAGGCCGCCGTGAGCTTCGCCACCGACTCGGGGGCCTGGACCTCGGGCAGCTCACCGTCGTCCAGCTCGGCCATCCGGGTGAGCGCGAGTTCCAGCAGCGCCTCCCGGGTGCGCGCGTAGTACGAGGTGGAACCGGCGGGCAGCGCCGCCGCGGTGTCCACCGCGCGGTGGGTCAGGCCCCGCATGCCCTGCTCGGCCAGCACCTCGATCGCGGCGTCCCCGAGCACCGCCAGCCGTCCGGCCGTCATCACCACTCCCTCTATAGGTGTAGAGTCCCGGTCACTACAGACGTAGAGGAGTAGACCATGCGAGGCTCCGCGGTGGTGGTCGGCGGCGGGATCGGCGGGCTCTCCGCCGCGATCGGCCTGCACCAGGCGGGCTGGCGGGTGCGCGTGCTCGAACGCGCCCCGGAGTTCACCGCCGTCGGCGCCGGGATCAGCCTCTGGCCGAACGCCCTGCGCGGGCTGGCCGAACTCGGCGTCGACCTCGGGCCGCTGCGGGCACCGCAGACCTCGGGCGGCCTGCTCGACCAGCACGGCCGGTGGCTGACGCACTGGGACGCGCCGGTGTTCGAGCGCACCCTCGGCAGCCCGCTGGCCGGCATCCACCGCGCCCGGCTGCTCGACCGGCTGCTCGCCGCGCTCCCGGACGACTGCCTGGCAGCGGGCACCACCGTCACCTCGGCCGCCGACCTGGACGCGGACCTGGTGGTGGCCGCGGACGGCATCGGCAGCCGCCTCCGCGCCGAACTGCACCCCGGCCACCCCGCTCCCGCCTACAGCGGGACCACCGCCTTCCGCGGGGTCACCGCGCACACCGACGACGTCCAGCTCGGCGTCACCCTGGGCCCCGGCGTCGAACTGGGCGTCGTGCCGCTGGCCGGTGGCCAGGTGTACTGGTACGCCGCGGTGAGCGCCCCGGAAGGCACCGCCGTGGCCGAGCCGAAGGCGTACCTGCTCGACCGGTTCACCGGCTGGCGCTCGAAGGTGCCGGAGCTGGTCGAGCGCACCGAACACGTGCTGCACCACGACATCCACTGGCTGGCCACACCGCTGCCGACCTACGTCGGCGGCAACGTGGCGCTGCTCGGTGACGCCGCCCACGCCATGACGCCGTTCCTCGGCCAGGGCGGCTGCCAGTCCATCGAGGACGCCGTCGTGCTGGCCGCGGCCGCCGCGCGGTACGACGACGTGGCATCCGTGCTCGCGCACTACGACCGGGAGCGACGGCCACGCAGCCAGCGCATCGCCCGCAACTCGGCGAAGACGGGCCGGTTCGGGCAGCAGCTGGAGCACCCGCTCGCGGTGCGGGCGCGCAACGCGCTGATCGGCCTGCTGCCTGCCGGGCTGAGCGTGCGCGGCACGATCAGGATGTGCGACTGGACCCCGCCGCGCATCGCGGCTCAGTCGCCGACCAGCCCCGCCTCGTAGGCCACGATCGCCGCCTGCACCCGGTTCTTCGCGCCCAACCGGCTCAGGATCGTGCTCACGTACGCCTTGACGGTGCCCTCCACCACGAACAGCCGCTTCGCGATGTCCGCATTGGACAGCCCGGCGCCGACCAGCGCCAGCACCTCCCGCTCCCGCTCGGTCAGCGGCGCGAGCTGCTCGCGGGCGGCGGCGGCGCGGGTCAGCCGTTCCCCGGAGAGCTGGGCGATCACCCGGTGCGCCACCTTCGGCGAGAGGAACGCCGCACCGTCGGCCACCGCCCGCACCCCGGCCACCAGCTCACGCGGATCACCGGACTTCAGCAGGAACCCGCCGGCCCCGGCGGCCAGCGCCCGGCCGATGTACTCGTCCTCGGAGAACGTGGTCAGCATGATCACCGCGGTGTCCGGGGTGAGCCGGCGGATCTCCTCGGCGGCGGACAGCCCGTCCAGGTTCGGCATCCGGATGTCCAGCAGCGCCACGTCGGGCCGCACCTCGCGCACCCGGTCGACCGCCTCCCGGCCGTCGGCGGCCTCGGCCACCACCTCGATCCGCTCGTCCGAAGCCAGGATCGCGGCCACCCCGGCCCGGATCATCGGCTCGTCGTCGGCCACCAGCACCCTGATCAATTCTGCCCCTCCGCGTCCACGATCAACTCCCGTCCGACCAGCCTGCCGCCGTCGAAGCACAGCCGGTACGCGTGGTCGCTGAACTCCAGCAGGCTCTCGTCGGTGCTGTAGTACTCGCACACCGCCCCCGCCGGGATCGGCGGCTCCGGCAGCTTCGCCCGGTACTGCTTCTGCCGCGACGGCAGCACCGGCTCCAGGTCGGCGCGCTCCTGCCCCGGTTCCAGCTGCCAGAAGGCGGTGGCGTCGAGCTTCGAGGTGAACCAGTCGTGGGTGTAGAAGACCGCGCTCAGGCCGCTGAACACCGCCAGCAGCGACACCGGCACGCCGAGCCCGACCAGCAGCGTGCGGTTCGCCCGGCGGCGGCCCAGGTCCAACGCCTGCGCGGCGCCGGAGCGCTCGGCTTCGGTCGCCGTGCTCTCGGTCATCGGCGCGGCGTCGTGCGGCAACCGGGCCCGCACCTCGAACCCGGACGGGCCGGAACCGGCTTCGAGCGTGCCACCGACCAGCCGCACGCGTTCCCGCAGGCCGGTCAGCCCGCGGCGGCCACCCGGCCGTCCCGGCAACGGCCCGGCGGGCGGTGGGTCGTTGCGCACCACCACCAGCGTCTCACCGTCGTGGTGGCGGACGCGGACCTCGGCGGCGGCTCCCGGTGCGTGCTTGGCCACGTTCGTCAGCGCCTCCTGCACCACGCGGTAGGCGGCGCGGTCGACCATCGGCGGCACGTCCCCGGCTTCGGCCAGGTCGGCGTCGATCTGCAGGCCGGACGCCCTAGCCCTGGTCACCAGCGCGCCGATGTCCTCCCCCACGGGTTCCATCGGCGCGGTGGCGTCCTCCCGCAGCATGCCGATGATCTCGTGCAGCCGTTCGGTGGCCACCCCCGCGCTCCGCCGCAGTTCACCCACCTCGTCCCGCCGCTGCTCCGGCAGGTCGGCGGCCACCTCCAGGGCACCGGCCCGCAAGGCGAGCAGGCTCAGCTCGTGGCCGAGCGAATCGTGCATGTCGGCGGCGATCCGCGCGCGTTCCCGCAGCCGGGCCTCGTCGGCGACGATCCGCTGCTGCGCCTCCAGCTGCTCGGCGCGCTCCCAGCCGTTGCGCACCAGGTCCTCGCGCAGCCGGCAGTACCGGCCCATCTGCCAGGTGAAACCCGCGGCGCAGGCCATGGTGGCCACCATCGCGCCCCAGCCGGCCAGCACCTCGTCGCTGACCAGCAGCGCGACCGGCAGCCCGGCCAGCGCGACCCCGGCGAAGACCAGCATCGACGGCCGCACCCCGGTGACCCGCCGCCCGGCGGAGAAGCCGACCACCAGCATCAGCAGGATCGGCCACAACGGCACCCGGCCACCGAGGTTGAACTGCACCGTCACGCTCGACACACCGGCCACGGCCAGCGCCACCAGCGGGAACCGCCACGCCGTGGCCATCGCGGTGGTGATCGCCAGCAGCCCGCCGACCAGCTCGACCGGGACCTCGGCGTTGCGGGCCTCGTAGGTCACCAGCGCGCACAGCAACGCCCAGACGAGCACGTCGAGCAGCCGCCCCCACCTGCCGCGCTTCTCCTCGTGCACGCCGCGAACGGTACTGGCCGCCGTCGCGGCGGCAACACTGCCGAAAGTCAAGTCCTCCGGCGTTCGAGCACCGCGACCGCCTCGTCCGCACCGCCCCCGGCGCTGATCGGCCTGCCCGCTTCGGCGTACGGGATCGGCGGTGGGCGCGTTCGTCGGGAACAACGACACCAGCACCGACGGCACCCCGAGCTTCCCGGCGACGTGGTGCCCGGCGGTGACCGGGTGGTAGTCGAGGTCCCCGGCCAGGCCCGCGGAGCGCGCGGGCCGGCGCGGCGAACGGCTGCACGTCACCCTGCGACCCGTAGGTCAGCAGCAGCGCGGCCACCTCACGCGGTGGTGACGGCGGCGAAGTCGAGCACCTGCGGCCAGGACAGCGCGTACGCCTCGGCGTTGACCGGGTTGCCGTGCCGGGTGCGGTTGCTGAACCCGTGCTCCGCGCCCGGGTAGTGGTGGATGATGCTCGCGCCGGTCTCCCGCCCCTGCAACGCGGACTGCAGCTGGGTGAAGCGTTCCGGCGGCACCAGCGAGTCGGCGCCCGGGTAGAGCATCATCACCGGCGCGGTGATCCGCGTGCAGTGCTCGACCGCGTCCACGGTGTGGTTCGGCGGGGTCTCGCCGGGCACGGTCGGGTGGTAGGCGACGGCGTTGGCCAGGCGCCGGTCACGACCGGCCAGGATGAGCGCGAACCGGCCGCCGAGGCACCAGCCGATCACCCCGGCCTTCGAGCAGCCGAGGTCGCCGAGCAGGTGGTCGAGCAGCCGGGTCTGCTCGGCGAGCGCGGTTTCGTCGTCGAGTTCGGCGAGCAGTTCCTTGAGTCGTTCGAGCGGGGTGTCGTCGCTGCTGGGGCCGTGCCAGGGGTCCCAGGTCAGCGCGGTGAGGCCGCGCTGGGCGAGGTCGCGGGCGTACTCCCGGACCTGCTCGCCGATCCCGGTGATCATCGGGAGCAGCAGCATGCCGCTGCGGCTGCCCCCGGCCGGGCGGGCGAGGTGTGCCGACAGCGGGCCGACGGTGATGGTCGAAGTCTCGATCTCCGGTGCCATGACCCGACCGTAGGGCATGATGCGGGAATGGCAACGAAGCACAGCCTGGCCGATCAGCTCGGTGGCGCGCTGCCGTCCGGCATCGACGCCCTGTCCGATGAGGAGAAAGCCCTGCTCGGGGCCGCTTTCGCGCAGGCGAGGCGGCGGCAGTCGGCGGCGCTGGCCGTGGCGGCGGAAGAGGGCCTGCGGTACGTGCCCTCGCTGCTGCGGGGCGCCGTCCGGCGGGCGGTCGGCCTGTGACCGCCTTGGACAGCCGGGCCGAGGTGCTGAAACTGGCGCGGTTGCTGGACGCCGACGACGACCGCCTGTCCTTTTTGGAACGCGTGGACGCCCGCGAGCTGCGGCGGCTGCGTGAGCGGATGACCGACGTGCTGTTCGACGCCAACCTGCCGATGCTGCGCCGGATGGCGGCGGCGAGCAAACTGCTGCCCGGCGCGGTCACCGCGAAGATCGCCGAGCGCACGTACGGGCCGCTGCTGTGCGCGCGGATCGCCGGGGTGATGGAGGCCGAGCGCGCCATCGACGTGGCGAAACGGCTGAGCACGGCGTTCCTGGCCGACGTGGCGGTCGAACTCGACCCGCGGCGGTCGAGCGAGATCATCACCGGCATGCCGCGGTCGCGGGTGCTGGACGTGGCCGCGGAACTGGTGCACCGGGAGGACTGGATCACCATCGGCCGGTTCGTCGGGCACCTGCCGGACGCCACCGTCGAAGCCGCGCTCGAGGTGCTGCACGACGCCGCCCTGCTGCACACGGCGTTCGTCCTGGACGACAAGGCCCGCGTCGGCCAGGTGATCGCCCTGCTCCCGGAAGACCGCTTCGACGGCCTCGCCGCGGCCGCCGCCCGCCACGACCTGTGGGTGCCCACCTTCGACCTGCTGGCGCACATCGGCAACAGCGACCGCCAGCTCCTGGCGGGCGCCATCCGCCGCCTCCCCCCGGCCGACCACGCCAAGGCCCGGACCCGGGCCACCGCCATGGACGCCCTGCACCACCTGACCCCGTGACCCGCGCTCAGGCAGCCGGGCGCGTGGTCCGCGTGCCGGAGCGCCAGACCGACCAGGTCAGCGGAACACCGGGGCGATAGGCCAGGTGCGTCACCGACGGGGCGTCCAGGACGTGCAAGTCGGCACGGGCCCCTTCGCGGATGTAGCCGACGTCGTCCCGGCGCAGGGCACGGGCACCACCGGCGGTGGCGGCCCAGACGGCTTCGTCGATCGACAGGCCCATCTGCAACACCGCCGTCGTCACGCAGAAGGCCATCGAAGTGGTGTACGAGCTGCCCGGGTTCGCGTTGCTGGCCAATGCGATGGTGGCCCCGGCGTCGAGCAGCCGTCGCGCCGGGGCGAGCGGTTGCCGGGTGGACAGGTCGCAGGCGGGCAGCAGGGTCGCCACCGTCGAGGACCCGGCCAGCATGTCCACATCGGACGAAGACAGGTACGTGCAGTGGTCCACGCTCGCGGCCCCGTGCGAGACCGCGAGCCGCACCCCCGGGCCCTCCCCCAGCTGGTTGCCGTGCACGCGCAACCCGAGCCCGGCTCCGGCGGCCGCGGTGAGCACCCGCCCGGTCTGCTCCTCGTCGAACGCCCCGGTCTCGCAGAACACGTCCGCCCAGCGCACGTGCGGCGCCACCGCCGCCAGCATCGGCCCGCACACCAGGTCCACATAGGACTCGGCAGCCATGCCCGGCGGAACCAGGTGCGCGCCGAGGAAGGTGACCTCGTCGGCGACGGCCCCGGCGATCTTCGCCGAGCGCTCTTCGTCGGCGACGCTGAGGCCGTACCCGGTTTTGGTTTCCAGGCAGGTCGTGCCCTGCCGCGCCGCCTCGTCCGCCAGCCGCCTCAGGTTCGAGGCCAGCTGCTCGTCCGAGGCCGCGCGTGTCGCCTCGACGGTCACCGCGATCCCGCCCGCGCGGTAGGCCTTCCCCGCCATCCGCGCCTCGAACTCGGCGGTCCGGTCGCCGGCGAACACCAGGTGCGTGTGGCTGTCCACCCAGCCCGGCAGCACCGCCCGGCCGCCGACGTCGACCCGTGCGTCCGCCGCGGGCTCGCCCTGCCCCACCCAGGCGATCCGGTCACCGTCGACCACCACCGACGCGTCCCGCAGCTTCGCGCCGACGTTGGTGGTCAGCTCGGAAATGCCGGTGATCAGTGTGCTCGCCACAGCTCCTCCACCTCTCCGGCCAGTTCCGCCTGCGGCCGTTCGATCGACCGGTGCACCCGCTCCCGCACCACGAACCGCCCGGCCACCACCACGTCGGTGACGTCCGGTGCCGAGGCCGCGAACCACACGCCCTCCGGTTCGGCGCCCGCGGTGCGCACGGAACCCAGATCCACGGTGACGAAGTCGGCCGCCGCGCCCGGTGCCAGCCTGCCGCACTCCTCCCAGCCGATGGCGGCGTGCCCGGTGGCCGCGGCCAGCAGCTCCTCGACGGTGAACCGGCCGCGTGCCTCCGCCCGCAGCCGGTCGTTCAGCTCCAGCGCCCGGGTTTCCTCGAAGGCGTCGACCACGGCGTGGCTGTCGGTGCCGAGGCCCAGCCGCACACCCGCGTCGGCGAGTTCCCGCGCCGGTCCGATGCCGTCCCCGAGGTCGCGTTCCGTGGTCGGGCAGAAGCACGCGCCCGCCCGTGCCCGGCCGAGCTGCGCGATGTCCGCTTCGGTCAGGTGCGTGGCGTGCACGGCGACCGTGGACGGCCCGAGCGCACCGGCGTCGGCGAGCACCGCGGTCGGCGTCTTCCCGTGGTGCGCCAGGCAGTCGTCGTTCTCCGCCCGCTGCTCGGACAGGTGGACGTGCAACGGTTTCGAGTCCGCCCAGTCGACGACCACCGGCAACTGCTCGGCGGGCACCGCCCGCACCGAATGCACCGCCGCGCCCACCCGGACCAGCTCGCTCGACGGCCGGAACGCACCGGCACGCACCGCCCAGCCGTCGGCGTCGCCGTCGCTGAACCGCAGCTGGTGCTCCCCGAGGTCGACGCCGAAACCCCCGGCGAGGTAACAGGTGTCGAGCAGGGTCAACCGGATCCCGGCGTCCACGGCGGCGCGTTCGAGCGCCTGGCTCATCACGTTCGGGTCGTCGTAGGGCTTGCCACCCGGCGCGTGGTGCAGGTAGTGGAACTCCCCGACGCCGGTGAACCCGGCGAGCACCATTTCGGCGTACACACCGCGTGCCAGCCGGTAGTAGCCGTCCGGGTCCAGCCGCTCGGCCAGCGCGTACATCCGCTCGCGCCAGGTCCAGAACGTGCCGCGGTCGTGGTGCGTCCGCCCGCGCAACGCCCGGTGGAACGCGTGCGAATGCCCGTTCGCCATACCCGGCACGGTCAGCCCGCCGAGCACCGTCCCGGTGCGGGGGGCACCAGGGGTGACCGAATCGATCCGGCCACCGGAGACCGACAGCAGCACGCCTTCGGCCACCCCGTCCGGCAGCCACGCCCGTTCGCACCAGAACGCGGTCATCGGGACAGGTCCTCCAGCACCTCGGCGAGCGCCCGCGCACCGGCGTCCACGTCCGCCGCTTCGGCGAACTCCTCCGGGGAATGGCTGATACCGGTGGGATTGCGCACGTAGAGCATGCTCGACGGCACGTGGGGGGCCAGGATCGCGGCGTCGTGCCCGGCCCCGGTCGGCAGCTCCGGCACCCCGCCGAGCAGCCCGGACAGCCGGTCGCGCAGGCCGCCGTCGAAGGCGACCGTGTCCGAATAGGACTCCTTCGTCACGGTCACCGTGCAGCCCTCGGCCGCCGCGGCTTCGGCCGCCGCCCCGGCGATGTCCTCGACCAGCGCCTCCGTGCCGCCACCCGGCACCCGCGCGTCCAGCCAGAGGTCCACGGCGGACGCGATGACGTTCGTCCCGCCGGGGGTGGGCACCAGGCGCCCGACCGTGGCCCGCGCCGCCGGCACCGCGGCCGCGAGCCGGCGGACCGCGGCGACGGTGAGCGCCGCCGGGAGCATCGGGTCGCGGCGGTCGGACAGCAACGTGGCACCCGCGTGGTTCCCCTGGCCCCGGAAGGAGAACCGCCACCGGCCGTGCGCGAGCACCGTGCTGCCGACGGCCACCGGCGAGCCCAGGTCGATCAACCCGCGCCCCTGCTCCACGTGCAGTTCCAGGAACCGCCCGATCCGCGACAACGCCTCGGGGTCCGGCCCGAACCGCACGGGGTCGTACCCGGCGCGGGAGGCCGCGTCCGCGAGCGTGTTGCCGTCGGGGTCGCGCAGCGCCCGCGCCTCGTCCGGGTCGATCGAACCGGTGAGCAGCCGCGACCCGAGGCACGGCACCCCGAACCGGCCGCCCTCCTCCTCGGCGAACACCACCACCGCGAACGGCTTGCCCGGGGTGAACCCCTTGCGCTGCAGGATCCCGACGGCGTCGAGTGCGCTGACCACCCCCAGCGGGCCATCGAACGCGCCGCCGCCGGGAACCGAGTCGAGGTGGCTGCCGGTGACCGTGGCGTCCGGTCCCGGTGCGCCCCACCACGCCCAGAGGTTGCCGTTGCGATCGGTGTCCACGTCGAGCCCGAGCCACCCGGCCTCGGCGGTGAACCACTCGCGCAGCTCACCTTCGGCCGCGTCGAACACGTGCCGCGAATAACCACCGCGGGCCGGATCGCGGCCGACGTCGGCGATCCGGTCGAGCAGCCCGGACGCGGTCATTCGGTCTCCTTCATCGGCACCCGCACGCCGCGTTCACCCGCGACCTCGGCGGCCCGCTGGTACCCGGCGTCGACGTGCCGGATCACGCCCATGCCGGGGTCGTTGGTCAGCACCCGCTCGATCTTCTGCCCGGCCAGCTCGGTGCCGTCGGCCACGCAGACCTGCCCGGCGTGGATGGACCGGCCCATGCCGACCCCGCCGCCGTGGTGCAGGGACACCCAGCTGGCGCCGGACGCGGTGTTGACCATGGCGTTGAGCAGCGGCCAGTCGGCGATCGCGTCGGAGCCGTCGGCCATGCCCTCGGTTTCGCGGTACGGCGAGGCGACGCTGCCGGAATCGAGGTGGTCGCGGCCGATCACCACCGGCGCTTTCAGCTCCCCGCTGGCGACCATCTCGTTGAACCGCACCCCGGCCAGGTGCCGTTCGCCGTAGCCGAGCCAGCAGATGCGGGCCGGCAGCCCCTGGAAGGCAACGCGCTCCCCGGCCAGCCGGATCCAGCGCGCCAGGGATTCGTTCTCCGGGAACAGTTCCAGCATGGCGCGGTCGGTGGCGGCGATGTCCCCGGGGTCACCGGAGAGCGCGGCCCAGCGGAACGGGCCCTGGCCCTCGCAGAACAACGGCCGGATGTACGCGGGCACAAACCCGGGGAAGTCGAAGGCGCGTTCGCAGCCGCCGAGCTTCGCCTCACCGCGCAACGAGTTGCCGTAGTCGAAGACCTCCGCACCCGCGTCGAGGAAACCCAGCATGGCGTCGACGTGTTCGGCCATGGAATCACGGGAGCGGTCGGTGAACTCGTCGGGTTTCTTGGCCGCGTAGTCGGACCAGTCGTCCAGCGAGACCCCCTTCGGCAGGTACGCCAGCGGGTCGTGCGCGGAGGTCTGGTCGGTGACGATGTCCACCTCGACACCGCGGCGCAGCAGTTCCGGCAGCACCTCGGCGGCGTTGCCGATCACCCCGACGGACAACGCGCGCCGGTCCTCCTTCGCCGCGGTGACCCGCCGGACCGCGTCGTCGAGGTCGTCGGCGACCTCGTCCAGGTACCGGGTTTCCACCCGGCGGCGCGCGCGTTCGGGATCGCATTCGACGACCAGCGCGACGCCGTCGTTCATGGTCACCGCGAGCGGTTGCGCGCCGCCCATGCCCCCGAGGCCGGCGGTCACCGTCAGCGTGCCCTTGAGCGAACCGCCGAACCGCTTCTTCGCCACCGCCGCGAAGGTTTCGTAGGTGCCCTGGAGAATGCCCTGCGTGCCGATGTAGATCCACGACCCGGCGGTCATCTGGCCGTACATGGTCAGCCCGAGCTGCTCCAGCCGGCGGAACTCCGGCCAGGTGGCCCAGTCGCCGACCAGGTTCGAGTTCGCGATCAGCACCCGCGGCGCCCACTCGTGCGTGCGGAACACCCCGACCGGCTTGCCCGACTGCACCAGCAGCGTCTCGTCGGCGTCCAAAGTGGTCAGTCCACGGGTGATGGCGGCGAAACTGGCCCAGTCGCGGGCGGCCTTGCCGGTGCCGCCGTAGACGACCAGGTCCTCCGGCCGCTCGGCCACCTCGGGGTCGAGGTTGTTGTGGAACATCCGCAACGCGGCTTCGCTCTGCCAGTTCTTCGCGGTCAGCGTGGTGCCGCGGGCGGCGCGCACGGTCCGGCTCATCCGGTCTCCTCCAGGTTCGCGGCTACGACCTCGGCGAAGGCACCCGAGGCGATGAGTTCTTCGGTGGCGGCGATCTCCGGCGCCAGGTGCCGGTCCGGGCCCGGCCCCGGCACCCGGGTGCGCAGCAGGTCGCGGACGGCGGCGGTGACCGGCGCCGGTTCCAGCGGCGCGCGGAGGTCCAGCGCACGGGCCGCGGTGAGCAGTTCGACGGCCAGCACGGTCCGCAGCCCGTCGACCGCCCGGCGCAGCTTGCGGGCCGCGCTCCAGCCCATCGAAACGTGGTCCTCCTGCATGGCGCTGCTCGGAATGGAGTCCACCGACGACGGCACGGCCAGCCGCTTCAGCTCGCTGACCACGGCCGCCTGGGTGTACTGGGCGATCATGTGCCCGGAGTCCACGCCGGGGTCGTGCGCGAGGAAGGCGGGCAGGCCGTGCGACCGGGCCACGTCGAGCATCCGGTCGGTGCGGCGTTCGGCGACGCTGGCCAGGTCGGCCACCGGGATGGCCAGGAAGTCCAGCACGTAGGCGACCGGCGCGCCGTGGAAGTTGCCGTTCGACTCGACCCGGCCGTCCGGCAGCACCACCGGGTTGTCCACCGCCGCCGCCAGTTCCCGGTCGGCGACCAGCTCGACGTGGGTGAGCGTGTCCCGCGCGGCGCCGTGCACCTGCGGCGCGCACCGCAGTGAATAGGCGTCCTGCACCCGGGTGCACTCCGGCCCGCGGTGGCTGGCGACGATGCCGGACCCGGCGAGCGCCGCGTGGATGCGGCTCGCCGAAACGGCCTGGCCGGGGTGCGGGCGCAACGCCTGGAGGTCGGCGGCGAACGGGCGGTCGGTGCCGAGCAGGGCTTCCACGCTCATCGCCGCGGTGATGTCGGCGAGGTCGAACAGCGCACGCAGGTCGGCGCAGGCCAGCAGCAGCATGCCGAGCATGCCGTCGGTGCCGTTGGTCAGCGCCAGCCCCTCCTTCTCGGCCAGCACCACCGGTTCGATCCCGGACCGCGCAAGCGCTTGCGCCGCCGGGACCACCCGGCCTTCGTGCACCACGTCGCCCTCGCCCATCAGCGCCAGCGCGACCGCGGCGAGCGGCGCCAGGTCACCGGAGCAGCCGAGCGAGCCGTACTCCGGCACCACCGGGGTGATGCCGGCGTTGAGCAGCCGCGCCAGGGTGTCGGCGGTGACCGGCCGGACGCCGGTGTACCCGCTGGCCAGCGTGCGCAGGCGCAGCAGCATCAACGCCCGCACGACCTCGGTCTCCACCGGCTGCCCGGCGCCGGCCGCGTGCGACCGGATCAGCGAGCGCTGCAGGTTGACCCGGCTGTCCACCGGGATGTGCCGCACGGCGAGCGCCCCGAAGCCGGTGGACACGCCGTAGGTGGGTTCGGTGGCTCCGGCCAGCGCGTCGATGTGCTGGCGGGTGGTAAGGAGGTGCTTGCGCGCGGACTCGGTCAGTTCGACCGCCGCCCGGTCGCGGGCGACGGCGACGACCTGCTCCGCCCGCAGCGGGTCCGCTCCCAGGGATACCAGTTCCGGCATGCCTGCCATTGGACCCCGGCGCGGACGCGGGCAAAATCGGTGATCGAGTGGTTCCGTCTGGGATCTCAGACAGTGGGAGGTGACCCGTGGGCACCAGTTCCGACGTCCCCGCGCTCCGGCGCGGCCTCGGCATCCTGCGTGCGCTGGCCGAGCGGCCCGGCCCGGTGTCGGCCGGGGCGATCGCCCGCGACCTCGGCCTGCCCCGGTCCACGACCTATCACCTGCTGGCCGAGTTGGTGGCCGCCGGTTTTGTCACGCACCTGCCCGACGAACGCCGGTACGGGCTCGGCATCACGGCCTTCGAACTCGGGTCCGCCTACCTGCGCCACGACCCGCTCGAACGGCTCGCCGCGCCGCTGCTGCGCAAGCTCGTCGACCGCGTCGAGCACAACGCCCACCTCGGCATCCTGCACGGCGGGGAGGCGCTGTACCTGATCAAGGAGCGGCCCGCCCGCCCGGAAACCCTGGTCACCGACGTGGGGGTGCGCCTGCCCGCGCAGCTCACCGCCAGCGGGCGCGCGATGCTCGCGCACCTGCCTGCCGCGCACGTGCGGGCGTTGTTCCCGTCCGCCGCGTCCTTCGTGCGGCGCACCGACCGCGGCCCGCGCACCCTCGCCGAACTCCGCGCCACGCTCAACGCCGAGCGCAGGCGGGGGTGGGCGGTCGAAGACGGCCACGTCACGCCCGGGTTCGCGTCGGTGGCGCACCCGGTGTTCGACCACGGCCACCGGCCGCTCGCCGCGATCAGCGTGACCTTCCGGCACCCCTGCGACACCCCGGCCTGCGCTCAGGACTGGCCGGGGCTCGCCGAGGAGGTCCGCCGCACCGCCGCCGAACTGACCTCCCGGATCGGCGGTGCGTGAACCTCAGCCGTGCCGCCTGCCCGCCTCGACCGGAATGCCGAGCATCGCGAGCAGTTCCGCGCATTCCCGCGCGTCCGAGGAGTGCTGCGCGACGGTGCGCGCGGCCCTGCCTTCCTGAACGTCGCGGTGGATCCTCTCCTCCGCCTTGACCCCGGCCAGGTAGCCGGTGTCGGCCGCCGGGTCGGTAGTGCTGCCATGCCTTGCCCAGGTCATCTGGCACCTTCTTCCGGCCACGCTCGATCGCGTGTCCCCCATCAGCATGACATGAGGCAGATCACGCCGGGACAGCGGCTTCGACCGGCTGGGCCCGCAGCGCGAACCAAGCGGGTACCAGGGTGGCGAGCAGCGCCAGTGCCGCCGACCCGCCGACGACCGCCAGCAGCACGCCGATCGGCCCGGCGGGGACCGGTGTGTCGCTGATGACGAGGCTGAACGGGACCAGCGAGGTCAGCGACAGGAAACCGCCCAGCACGATCCCGGCGACGGCGACCAGCGTCGCCTCCACCGCGGCCATCCGGAGCACCTGCCCGCGCGTCGAGCCGACCAGTCGCTGCAACGCGAACTCGCGCCGCCGCGCGGCCGTGGCCAGCACCAGGGTGTTGACCACGGAAATCACCGTGTACCCGACCAGCATCGCCACCAGCAGGTAGTTCACCCAGGCACCGATGTCCTGCCGTTCGGCGTGGACCGCGGTGACCGCCGCCCGGTCGGCGACCGCCAGCCCCGGCACCCGCTCGGCCAGCCCGGCCAGCACCGGCGCGAGGTCCGCCCCCGGTTCGGCCTTCACCAGGATCTGCGGCACGGTGGCCGCGTCGGTGTGCGGCACGAGCAGGCTCGCGGGTACCAGGCCGAGCTCGTAGCCGGGACGGCCGCCGAGCAGCCCGGCGATCCGCACCTCGGTGGTGGCCCCGTCACCGAGCCGCAGCGTGACGGTGTCGCCGACGCCCTTGCCCAGCGCCCCGGCGAAGGCACCCGGCAGCGCGACGGTGTTGCCGCGCAGGTCGGCGGCGCTGCCCGCGGTGAACGGCGTGGCCATCGTGTGCGGCACGCCCTCGGCGGTGACGCCCTGGAGCGGCAGCCCCTCTTCGTCCTGCCAGCCGTCGTCGTAGTCGGTGACGAAACCGGCACTGGTGACCAGCGCGGACGCCCCGGCCACGCCCGGCAGCCCGGCGACCTCGTCGACCAGTTCCGGGTCGAACCCGCCGGTCGAGGACGCCAGCACGGCGTCGGCCCGCAGGTTCTCGCTGAACGCGCGTTCCGCGGCGGCGCTCTGCGTGGTCTGGAGGTAGATCATCGCCAGCGCCATGCCGCTGGCCAGCATGATCGGGGTGATCGCGGCGGCCATGCCGATCCGGCGGTTCCCGGCGTTGAGCAGGGCGAGCCGTCCGCTGAGCCCGGTCGCCGCCCGCAGCGGCCAGCGCAGCACGGCGATGGCGATCCGCGCGATGCCCGGTCCGAGCAGGGCCAGCCCGAACGCCCACAGCATCACCGTCGGCCCGGCGGTGCTCGCCGCCACCGGCCCGGTCATCACGGTGAAGGTGACGATCACCAGCGCCGTTCCACCGCCGAGGCAGAGCAGCGCGAGGATCAGCCGTGGCGCGCTCAGCCAGCGACGCGGCACGGCGGATTCGGCCAGCGCCTCGGCCGGCCTGGCCCGAGCCGCCCGCCGACCGGCGACGAAGGCCGCGCCGAACGCGGTCAGCAACGCCGCCCCGGCCGCGCTCACCATCGGGATCCAGCCTTGGTGGTAAGCCATCTGCTCGACGACCACGCCGTGCCCGGCGAGCTGGTCGAACAGCACCCGCCCGAGCAGCAGGCCGGGGAAGTGGGCCAGCGCGGTGGCGAGCACCCCGACCACCATCGTCTCGCCGAGCACCATCCGGCGCAGCTGCCGCGGGGTGGTGCCGATCGCCCGCAGCAACGCCAGTTCCCGCGCCCGCTGCTGCACCGACAACCCCAGCGTGGAGGCCACCACGAACACCGAAACCGTGATGGCCATGCCGCCGAACACCCCGGCGAGCGCGATCAGCCCGGTTCCGCCGGCGGCCGCGTCCGGGAACTCCGCGAGCCCGCGCTCGTCCCCGGTCAGGGTGACCGCCGGCCTGCCGCTGATCGCTTTGTCGACCTGGACCCGCAGCGCTTCGGCATCCACCCCCGGTGCGGTGAGCACGGCGATCGCGTCGACCACGTCCGGCTTGCCCAGCAGGCGACCGGCTTCGGCGTCGGTGAAGAAGGCGGACGGCGCCGCCGTCGTGCCGGTGACGGTGAACCGCTCGACCTCGCCGCGCACGGCCAGTTCGACGGTCTCCCCGACCTGACGACCGGGCAGCACGACCTCCCCCGCCCGCGCCGGGGCGACCCCCGTCAGCAGCGCGTTCCCGGCGAGCTCCGCGGAACTCCAGCCGTGGCCGTCGAAGGTCCGGCCGTTCTCGTGCACGTCGAAGGTGACGTCCGGCAACGCGCGTTCGACGCCCCGGATCTGCTCGATCTGCGCCACCAGCCCGGCGTCGAGCCGGACCCGCTCGGCCAGCACGCCGTTGTCCGGGTCCTCCACGTCCTCGTCCGGCGCGACCGGTTGCTCCGGCAGGTCGAACTCCTGGTTGCCGGCGACGACGATCGGTGCCGCGGCGAACCGCTCCGGCGGCACCGCGGTCCGGATGCCGGTCTCCATCAGCCCACCGCAGGCGAGCACGATCGCGGCCCCGAAGAACAACGCGATGAACGAGGCGGCGAACCCGCCCTTCCGGAAGCGCAGCATGCGCGTGGCGATGCGGAACATCAGGCACGCACCCCGGCCGCGGCGAACGCACCGAGGTGGGTCATCCGCTCGGCGACCAGCTCGGCCGTCGGGTGGACCAGCTCGTCGGCGACCCGGCCGTCGGCCAGGAAGATCACCCGATCGGCGTGCGAGGCGGCGACCGGGTCGTGGGTGACCATGACGATCGTCTGCCCGGCGAACCGCACGGACTCACGCAGCAGGCCCAGCACCTCCAGCGAGGTCTGGGTGTCCAGCGCACCGGTCGGCTCGTCGCCGAAGAGCACCGCGGGCCTGCTGACCAGCGCGCGGGCGATCGCCACCCGCTGCTGCTGGCCACCGGACAGCTCACCCGGCAGGTGCTTGCGGCGGTCGCCGAGCCCGACGCGCTCGATGATCTCCCCGACCGCCCGGCGGTCCGGCTTCTTCCCGGCCAGCCGCAGCGGCAGCGTCACGTTCTCCAGCACGTTGAGCGCGGGCAGCAGGTTGAACGCCTGGAAGACGAAGCCGACGCTTTCGCGGCGCAGCCGGGTCAGGGCCACCTCGTTCATGCCACCCAGTTCGTGCCCGTCCAGCACCACCGAGCCCGACGTCGGCCGGTCGAGCCCGGCCGCGCAGTGCAGGAAGGTGCTCTTGCCCGAGCCCGACGGCCCCATCACCGCGGTGAAGCTGCCCCGGGCGAACCCGATCGTCACCCCGTCCAGCGCGACGACGCGGTTGCGCTCGCCGCCGTAGGTCTTGACCACCGAGGTCAGGCGGACCACTTCCTGGTTCATCTCTGTCGGCTCCCTCGCTCCGAAGTGCTGCGCTGAGCATGTCGAGCAGGCGGCACCGGGACCATGGGGTGCGCGGGCGTCGCCGGGGTGGGGCTGGCCCCACCCCACCATCGGCCGACCCAGTTCGATACGGGGGTTGGGTATGATGGGGTGACACGATCGAAGTAAGGGGTGCGGCATGGCCAGCTACAGCGGCGACAAGGAGGCGTACCTCAAGCGGCTGCGCCGGGTGGAGGGCCAGATCCGCGGGTTGCAGCGGATGGTCGAGCAGGACAAGTACTGCATCGACATCCTCACCCAGGTCTCCGCCGCGACGAAGGCGCTGCAGGCGTTCTCCCTCGAACTGCTCGACGAGCACCTGTCCACCTGCGTGGTCGACGCGGCGGCGGCGGGCGGCAAGGAAGCCGAGGCGAAGGTCAAGGAAGCCTCCGAGGCCATCGCCCGCCTGGTCCGGTCCTGACCGACCGGCCGGGAGCCCCGGGGCTCCCGGCCGGGGTTCAGTGTTGTTGCTGGTGGTGGTGGGCGTGCACCTTCGCGTGCCCCAGACCCCGCCCGATCAGCCACTTGTTCACCGGCACGGTGAGCACGAAGGCCACCGCCAGCGCGAACGCCAGCGCGGCCCAGAACACCCAGTTGCCCAGCCCGGCTGCCATCGCGCCCGGCACGGCGACCATCACCGCGTTGTCCACCAGCTCCATCACCGCGATCGACACGGTGTCCGCGGCCAGCGCCACCCGCAGCGCCCGCCGGAAGCCGACGCCCGAGCGCAGCACGCCCCGCATGGTCAGCGCGTAACCGAACACGAACGCCAGAGCCACCGCCAACACGATCGTGGTCACGTTGGACAATCCGAGCGCGGTGCCGATCACCATGCCCAGCACCTCACCGATCGCGCAGCCGGTGAGGCAGTGCAACGTCGCCGTCACAGCCGTTCCCCAGCTCGCCCCGTCCCGCATCGCGGCACCTCCACACCCGGTTTGACTACCGTACCCCCCAAGGGTATACATTCGGGTCAAGGGCAAGACGGAAGGATCGCGAAGATGACCGAAACGACGTACGCGGTGACCGGGATGACCTGCGAGCACTGCGCCCGATCGGTGACCGAGGAAGTCAGCAAGATCGACGGGGTGACCGGGGTCGACGTCGACCTCGCCGGCGGTTCCGTCACCGTCACCAGTGAGAACGGGCTCGACGACGCCGCGGTTCGCGCCGCCGTCGACGAGGCCGGCTACGCGGTGGCCGCGAGCTGATGAACACCGCCGCGAAGCTCTCCGCGTACGGCGCGGCGCTGGTCCTGGTCGCCGGTGGCGGCTGGGCCGCCGGCGGGGTCGCCGGGCCGGTCGCCGCCTCGCCGGAGGCACCGGCGGCGGCGCACACCGAGCCCCACCGGGCAGCCGCACCGGCCGAGCTGCCTGGTGGGCTGGCCAGTTCGCGCAACGGCTACACCCTGGTGCCCTCGACCAGCACCCTGCCGACCGGTACCACGCAGCCGTTCACCTTCCGGGTCCTCGGCCCGGACGGCGCGCCGGTCACCGCGTACGACGTGGAGCACGAGAAGCGCATGCACCTGATCGTGGTGCGCCGCGACGGCGCGGGCTTCCAGCACCTGCACCCGCAGCTCGCCGCCGACGGCAGCTGGTGGATCCAGCTGGGCCTGCCGCGGGCGGGCAGCTACCGGATGTACGCCGACTTCAAGCCGACCGGCGGGCAGGCCACCACGCTCGGCGTGGACCTGTCGGCACCGGGCGACTACCAGCCCGCCTGGTACCCACCCACCCGCGAGTCCGAAGTGGACGGTTACCGGGTGCGGCTGGGCGGCGAACTGGTCGCCGGGCAGTCCTCGCCGGTCCGCCTGAGCATCACCGAGGACGGCCGCGAGGTCACCGATCTCGAACCGTACCTCGGTGCCTACGGCCACCTGGTCGCCCTGCGTGGCGGCGACCTCGCCTACCTGCACGTCCACCCGGACGAAAGCGCGAAGCCGGGCCCGGCGGTGGACTTCCACACCGAGGTCCCCTCCCCCGGCACCTACCGCCTGTACCTGGACTTCCAGCACGGCGGCCAGGTCCGCACGGCCGAGTTCACCGTCGACGCCCGCGGCACGGCTCCGGCCGCACCCGCTCCCGCGGCCGAAGGCGACGGTCACGGCCACTCCCACGGCTGAAAGGCAAGGACATGAGTTCGGAAACGGCCGAACGCCTCACCAGTGAGGTCGAACTGGCGATCACCGGCATGACCTGCGCCTCCTGTGCCGCCCGGATCGAGCGCAAGCTGAACAAGCTCGACGGCGTCACGGCCTCGGTCAACTACGCGACGGAGAAGGCGAAGGTCACCTATCCGGCCGAGCTGGAGCCGACCGCGTTGATCGAACAGGTCGAAGCCGCCGGTTATGCGGCGACGGTGCCGCGGACGGAAAAGCAGCCGGTCGAGTCCGAAGCGGACGATCCGGTCCGGCCGCTGCGCCAGCGCCTGGCCGGCGCAGCCGTGCTGTCGGTACCGGTGATCGCGCTGGCGATGATCCCGGCCATCCAGTTCGAGTACTGGCAGTGGATTTCGCTCACCCTGGCCGCTCCCGTGCTGGTCTGGGCGGCGTGGCCGTTCCACCGGGCGACCTGGGTGAACCTGCGTCACGGCGCGGCGACGATGGACACGCTGATTTCGATCGGCACGCTCGCCGCGTTCGCCTGGTCGCTGTACGCGCTGCTGTTCGGCACCGCGGGCACGCCCGGCATGACCCACCCGTTCGAGTTCACCATCGAGCGCACCAGCGGTGACGGCAACATCTACCTCGAAGTCGCCGCCGGGGTGACCACGTTCATCCTGGCCGGGCGCTACTTCGAGGCCCGGTCGAAGCGGCGGGCCGGTTCGGCCCTGCGGGCGCTGCTGGAACTGGGTGCCAAGGACGTCGCCGTGCTGCGGGGCGAGGACGAGGTCCGGATCCCGATCGACGAACTCGCCGTCGGCGACCGGTTCGTGGTCCGTCCCGGCGAGAAGATCGCCACCGACGGTGTGGTCACCGAAGGCAGCTCGGCGGTCGACGCGAGCATGCTCACCGGTGAGTCCGTGCCGGTCGAGGTCGGTTCCGGCGACCCGGTCACCGGCGGCTGCGTGAACGCCGGTGGGCGGCTGGTGGTGCGGGCCACCCGCGTCGGCTCGGACACCCAGCTGGCGCAGATGGCGAAGCTGGTCGAGGACGCGCAGAACGGCAAGGCCGCCGCGCAGCGGCTGGCCGACCGGATCTCCGCGGTCTTCGTGCCGGTGGTCATCGCGCTCGCGGTGGGCACGTTGTTCTTCTGGCTCGGCGCCGGCGCCTCGGCTTCGGGCGCGTTCACCGCGGCGGTGGCCGTGCTGATCATCGCTTGCCCGTGCGCGCTGGGCCTGGCGACACCGACCGCGCTGCTGGTCGGCACCGGCCGCGGGGCGCAGCTGGGCATCCTGATCAAGGGTCCGGAGGTGCTGGAGTCGACCCGCGCGGTGGACACCGTGGTGCTGGACAAGACCGGCACGGTGACCACCGGCCAGATGTCGCTGGCCGGGGTCCACCTGGCCGAGGGCACCACCGCCGAGGAGGTGCTGCGGCTCGCGGGTGCGCTCGAAGACGCCTCGGAACACCCGATCGCCCAGGCCATCGCCCGTGGCGCGAAGGAGAAGGCGGGCCGTCTGCCGAAGGTCGGGGACTTCACCGCTGTCGAAGGGCTCGGCGTGCAGGGCACCGTCGACGGGCACGCGGTGGTCGTCGGGCGGGTGGCCCTGCTGGAGCGGTGGAGCCTGCACCTGCCGTCCGAACTCGCCGAAGCCAAGGCCGAGGCGGAGGCACTGGGGCAGACCGCGGTGGCCGTCGGCTGGGACGGGCGGGCACGGGCCGTGCTCACCGTCGCGGACGCGGTGAAGCCGACCTCGGCCGAGGCGATCGCGAAGCTGAAGCAGCTCGGGCTGACCCCGGTGCTGCTGACCGGCGACAACGAGGCCGTGGCGAAAGCGGTCGCCGCCGAGGTGGGCGTTTCGCAGGTGATCGCCGAGGTCCTCCCCCGCGACAAGGCCGACGTGATCACGCGGTTGCAGGGCGAGGGCAAGGTGGTCGCCATGGTCGGCGACGGGGTCAACGACGCCGCCGCGCTGGCGAAGGCCGATCTGGGCCTGGCCATGGGCACCGGGACCGACGTGGCGATCGAGGCGAGCGACCTGACCCTGGTGCGCGGTGACCTGCGGGCCGCCGTCGACGCCATCCGCCTGTCGCGCCGCACGCTCGGCACGATCAAGGGCAACCTGTTCTGGGCGTTCGCCTACAACGTGGCCGCGCTGCCGCTGGCGGCGGCCGGCCTGCTGAACCCGATGATCGCCGGGGCGGCGATGGCGCTCAGCTCGGTGTTCGTGGTGACCAACAGCCTGCGGCTGCGTGGGTTCCGGCCGGTGTCCTAGCGGTCGAGTTCGTCTTCGAGGATTCCGTCGACCTGGCGGGCCGCCCGGCGGAGGGCGAGCCCGGCCAGGACGGCGAGCAGCACCACCGCGCCGGAGATCCACGTGGCGCGCCAGGAGACGAGGTAACCGATCAGGCCGAGCACTTCGACGAGGACGAAGCCCGTGACCACGGTGGTGGCCCGGATTCGCTGAGCCGGCAGGCGGCCGGTGAGTTCGTTCATGCCGTTGAACTCGGCCCGCCATCCACGCTTGTTACGCAGTGTCAGTTGAAATTTCTATCATTCGACCATTCGATATAACCGGCATAACGGTCCTGGCACGGTCGTAACAATCGCCCCGCTTCCAGCGGCTTCCACCGCGTTATGACGGTCATCGGAATCAGCGGTCACCAGGAGCTGCCCTGCGCGGCACGCGTGCACGCGATCGAGCGGATCAACCAGGTGCTGGCCGAGGCGGCCGCACCGGTGATCGGCCTGAGCAGCCTGGCCAAGGGCGCCGACCAGCTGTTCGCCGAACTGCTGCTGCGCTCGGGTGGCACGCTGTTCGCGGTGATCCCGTCGCAGGACTACGCCGGCACGTTCAGCGGTGCCGCCGAGGACACCTACGCGCGACTGCTCGCCGCGGCCAAGGGCTGCGTCACCCTGGACCACCCGACCGCGGACGAAGCCGCCTTCGACGCCGCCGGGCGGTTCGTGGTCGAGCACAGCGACCTGCTGATCGCCGTCTGGGACGGCCGCCCGGCACGCGGCACCGGCGGCACCGCGGACGCCGTCGCCCACGCGCACCGCCTCAACCGCCCGGTCGCCGTCGTCTGGCCCGACGGCCCAGCCCGCCCGTAACCCCCGCTGAACCGCCTCGATGTCGGACCCACCACCAGCCGCCACCCGGGCGGTGCCTCAGCGCCCGCTCACGGCACGGATACCGTCGGCCAGCGCCTGAACCAGCACATACCCACGCGGGATCCGCATGTCGGCGCCGAGCCGAGCCAGCACTTCCCCGTCGGAGACGATGCCGAGCAACGCCGCCACCCCCGCCTGGTCGAGCAATCCCGGCAGGCGCGAGCCCAGCACCCAGGCACCGGCGAGCGGCGGGTCGAAGTCGTACCGCGCCATGACCTCGATCTCGTCCTCCCACAGGTGCTCGTAGTACTCCCCCGACGAGTACCAGCCGATCATCGTCGCGAGATCGATCGCATCGCGGTTGGTGTCGAAGCGCCGGTCCCACCACGTCAGGAGCTTGAGCAGGGTCAGCGCCGGAACCGACGGCACACGGATCTCGAGACCGC
The DNA here is from genome assembly GCF_056431745.1 of Amycolatopsis sp. NPDC045836. Taxonomy (NCBI): domain Bacteria; kingdom Bacillati; phylum Actinomycetota; class Actinomycetes; order Pseudonocardiales; family Pseudonocardiaceae; genus Amycolatopsis; species Amycolatopsis sp. NPDC045836. The sequence continues at coordinate 47,981 of NZ_JBWKKF010000029.1, forward strand.
CGGGCAGGAGCACCACTTCGGCCGACGCCACCGCCTCGCGCAACCCGCGGACGTTCATCCGGTGGTCGTCCGGCCAGAGGATCGTACGATCCTCACCTTCGATGCCGCCGTACGGCAGCACATCGACCTCGACGCCCTCCACGACGAACGAATGCACGCCACGGCCGCGCCGCACCAGCTTGCCCGCCAGGCGCTCGAAGTCGGCCCACGAACCCACCTCCACGGCGATGTCGATGTCACGGGTGGCCCGATCCGGCGAACCACCCACCAGCCCGACGGACAAGATCGTGCGTGCCGTCGCACCCACCAGCAGGTAACCGACCCCGGCTTCGCGGGCCACGTCGTCGATTCTCGCCAGCACCTGCGCGGCGAGGAGGACGTCAGGTTCGGTCGAGTCGCGCAAGTCGATCATCACTGGCCCGGATCCGGTCTCCGTGTTCGCGCTGACGGGGGTCACCCGAGGCCAGCAGGTCGGCGTAGACGAGCGTGGCGGGCACCGTCCACGGCTCCGGCTCGGGGGCTCGCCAGAACCGCTGCCGAACGTGCACGTTCCCCGCGCCCTCCGCTCGCACCAGTCGATGCCCGCCGATGAGCGCCAACGGGGTTTCGTCGGCGTAGAGCGTGAGCGACGCGGGCCGGAGGTGCGGATCGAGCAGGCAGGCCGCGGCCTCGCCCCCGACCTGGACACCGGCCCGTGCCAGCTCCCGCTCGGCATCCCGCCACCACGAGAGTTCGGCCGCGGAGAACTCGCCCAGCACGAGCGAAGGGCTCAACACCATCGAATACGCTTCCGACCACCGGTTGAGCAACTCCCCGCCCCGGGCGAGCCGACGACCGCCGGGCCCGGCGTACAGGTAACCAGCCGCGGTGAGATCGTCGACAACGGCCTTGACCGACCCCAGAGAAACGCCACTGGCCAGCGCCAGCTCGCGCAGCGGCCGAGAGACCAGCTCCGGCCAGCTGAGCAGGACGAATCCGACCTGGAGTCCAGCGCGCCGAAAGGCCCGCGCACCACGCGCCGGGGTCTTCACCCGAACGGGATTGCGCCGGCCACGAACGTCGATGAGCACGTCTCCCCAGCTGAGGTGCGCGTTGCCCGCGGTGTCGACGTAGTCGATGCCACGGGCACGCAGCCGTTCAGCGGCGGGCTCGCTGATCGACGGTGCCACCACCAATGCCGCCTCCGACGACGGGACGTGCACCGCCGTGGCCAACTCGGCGGTCATCCGCCCCTTGACCTGCACCCGGTACACCTGATCCGCCCCCGACCGCGCCACCAGCCGAACCACTCCGTCCTCCACGGCCTCCAGCCGCAGCCCGGCCTCCGCCAGCTGCTCCCCCGCCGCGTTCAAAATCCAGTCGTGTTCACCCGCACTGAACATCCCCCAATTCTGAACACCGATCCCCCCTCCAGCAAGCCAAGGCATCTGACAGAGGCCACAGACCACCAACCCCCGTCCCCCAGAGGGACAAACACCACAAAACCGACCACAACCGGGAGCCCAGCAAACCACCCACCCCAGGCGACAACACCACAACACCCGACCACAACCGGGGGTCCAGGGGCCGAGCCCCCTGGCGGGGGCCTGGGGTCCGACCCCCAGAACAACACCCGAACACGAACGAGGGGCGAGTGCCAACCGCGAGCACTCGCCCCCCGTGAAGTGGAGGTGCCGGGAATTGAACCCGGGTCCTCTGGCGCCTCAACAAGGCTTCTCCGTGCGCAGTCCGCTATGCCTCTACTCGGCCCCACCGGTCACGCGAACAAGCCGGTGTGACGGGCCCAGCCACTGTTTGCTTCCCAACCGGACTCCGTGGCCGAGTCCGGCGGTGAGCCTCCTAGCTGATGCCGGCTACCGGGACGGAGGCACTCCCGGGCCGACAGACTACGCCTCGCTCAGGCGGCGAGGGCGTAGTCGCGCTGGCTATTGGCCTTGGCGCTTATTGGTTTGCGATGACGCTTGCGGTGGTCTCTCGCCTGCACCGGCACGCTTCCCTCGAATCGACGTCCAAAGTCGAAACCGTTCACCCCCTGGGTGGTTCGCTGCAACAACCTGTCCATCATAACGCGTCCGCGCAAGCCGGTATTCCGGCGTGGTGGGGTTGGCCCTACCCCCGGGATGCCCGCGCGCACCATGTCGTCCCGCCCCCGCTCCGGCGATGCTGGTTCCGGTAAGCGCACCACCCGTGGAGAAGGGAACCAGCCATGACAACGGCACAGGCCGAACAGGACGGCCACCGGTCGCGTCCGCCGTTCGCGGGGTCGCTGGGCTTCCTGCTGATGAACCTCCCGATCGGCGTGCTCGGCTTCAGCGTCCTGCTGGCGCTCACCACGGCGGGCGTGTCCACCGCCGTCGTCTGGGTCGGCCTGCCGATCGGCGCGCTGGCCCTGCTGCTGGCCCGCGGTGGCGCCAGGGTGGAGCGGGCCCGCGTGTACGCCATGCTCGACCACTACATCGCGGTGCCCTACCGCGCGCTGCCCGACGGCAGCCAGAAGGAGCGCTGGAAGACCCGGCTCAAGGACGGGGCCACCTGGCGGGACGCGGCCTACTTCTTCCTGCTGTTCCCGCTCGGCCTCATCCAGTTCGTGCTGGTCACCACCTTCTGGGCGGTCAGCCTGGCGTTCGCCGCGCTGCCGATCTACTTCCGCTACCTGCCCGGCGGGGCCTACCACTTCCCCGGCGACGACTCGGACCTGCGCTGGATCACCGTGGACTCGACCGTCGAGGCGCTGCCGTGGGCCGCGCTGGGGGTGCTGTTCATCGCGGTCTCGATCGCGCTGACCCGCTCGCTGGCCGCCGGGCACGCCCGGTTCGCCACCGCGCTGCTCGGGCCGACCGCGCGGCAGGAGGAGGACGGCGTCCCTTTCCCCGGAGCCCCGGTGATGTCGTCGGTGGCAGGATGACGGTCGTCACCACACCGCAGGGGGGAGGCGGGATGTCCGAGGCGGGGCCCGCGTTCGAGCAGCCGAAGCCGTTCTGGCCGAAGGTCATCGGCTTCATGGTCGCCAGCTTCCCCCTGCGCCTGGTCCAGTTCGTGCTGCTGGTGGCACTGGCCGCGGTGGGCATCAGCACGCTGGTGATCTGGATCGGGATACCGCTGCTGGTGCTGGTCACCGGCATGACCCGCTGGTTCGGCGACGTGGAGCGCCGCTGGGTGCGGGCCACGCTGGACACCCCGCTGCCCGACGCGCAGCGGCTGCCGCTGGAGGGCGGCTGGCTGCAGCGGTGGCGCATCCGGCTGACCGACCAGACCACCTGGCGCGACTTCGGTTACCTGATGCTGGCCCTCCCGCTGGGCGTGCTGGAGTTCGCGCTCGGCATCGCCGGCATCGTGCTCTTCCCGATCGCCATCTGGGTGCTGCCGTGGGTCGCCTGGTTGCACGGCAACCTCGCGCTCTCCCTGCTCGGGCCGCCGCGCAACCAGCAGCTGGCCGCCAAGGCCCAGCACCTGCAGGCGTCGCGGGCCCGCGGAGTGGACGCCGCCGAGGCGGAGCGCCGCCGGATCGAGCGTGACCTGCACGACGGCGCGCAGCAGCGGCTGGTGGCCGTCGCGATGAGCCTCGGCCGGGCGAAGTCGAAGCTGGAGAACGACCCGGCCGCGGTCCGCGAGCTGATCGACGAGGCGCATTCGGACGCGAAGCTGGCCGTCTCCGAGCTGCGTGACCTGGCCCGCGGCATCTACCCGGCGGTGCTCGGCGACCGCGGGCTCGACGCGGCCCTCTCCGCGCAGGCGGCGAAGTCGCCGGTGCCGGTGGAGGTCTCGGTGGACGTCGAGCCCCGCCCGCCCGCCGCCGTGGAGACCACCGCGTACTTCATCGTCGGCGAGACCCTGACGAACATCGCGAAGCACTCCGGGGCCACGCAGGCGTCGGTGAAGGTCTGGCGCACCGAGGACAAGGTGATCGTGGAGATCACCGACAACGGTCACGGGGGCGCCGAGGTGCGCGGCGGGGGTGGGCTCGCGGGCCTGGCGGACCGGGCTGCCACGATTGACGGCGTCATCACCGTCGTCAGCCCGCCGGGGGGTCCCACGGTGGTCCGCTCGGACCTGCCGTGCACCTGGTAGCTGCCAGACCTGGGGAGCCTGAAGGACTATGCGTGTCGTCATCGCCGAGGACGCGGTGCTGTTGCGAGCCGGGATCCAGCGGCTGCTGGCCGACGAGGGCATCGAAACGGTGGCCGCGGTGGACAACGGCGACGACCTGCTCGTCGCGGTCAAGGAGCACCGGCCCGCACTGGCGATCGTCGACGTGCGCATGCCGCCGACCTTCACCGACGAGGGCCTGCGGGCCGCGCTCGGCGCCCGTGAGCTGATCCCCGGCCTGCCGGTGCTGGTGCTCTCGCAGTACGTGGAGGAAAGCTATGCGGTGGAACTGCTCTCCGGCGGGGCCGGTGGCGTCGGTTACCTGCTCAAGGAACGCGTCGCGGACGTGTCCGACTTCCTCGACGCGGTGCGGCGGGTGGCGGGCGGCGGCACGGCGATCGATCCCGACGTGATCGCCCAGCTGATGGCACGCGGCCGGAAGAACCCGCTCGACGCGCTCACCGCACGCGAGTCGGAGGTGCTGGGGCTGATGGCGCAGGGCCTGTCGAACACCGCGATCGCCAACACCCTGGTCGTCTCGCACGGCGCGGTGGAAAAGCACATCGGCAACATCTTCGCCAAGCTCGGCCTCGAGGTCTCCTCAGAGGAACACCGGCGTGTCCGCGCCGTGCTCACCTACCTCGAACGCGGCTGAGCCGCCAGCCCGGTCCCCGAAGCTCACCCGTCTGAGGGCGGCACCGGGCGATCACCTCACCTACCATTAGCGGACGCTGTCGCCGGGTGAGGAGGAGATCGGTTTGGCCACACACTCCGAGGAGTGCGTCCGCTTCTTCGGCGGCCCGCTCGACGGCCGGATCCAGGAGTTCGGGGACACCGCACCGGTGCGCGGCACCGTCATGCGCCACGTCCACCTGCACGACGGGCCGAAGATCGAAACGCACTACGAGCTCGACTACAGCGCCGAAAGCGGCTGGGAGTACCGCCTGCTCCCCGCGGGCGAAGTAGGGCCAACCCCACCACCGAACTAGGAAAAACCGGAAGCCCGAAAGGGCGGTCCACCCCGCTGTGCCGGAGCCCCGTTCCGACCAGGCTCTTCAGGCATGCAGACGAGCAAAACCCGTCCGAAGCGGGACCTCTTCCTCGACGTCGTGCGCGCCGCCGCGATCGCCGGCGTGGTCGGCCAGCACTGGCTGATGCCGGTGCTGGGTTACGCGGACGGGCAGCTGGCCACCGGCAACGCGCTGGCCACCCCGGGCTGGTGGGTGCTCACCTGGCTGTCCCAGGTGATGCCGCTGGTCTTCTTCGCCGGTGGGGCGGCGAACCTGATCTCGCTGAACGCCGCCGCCGGCGACCGCTCCTGGCTCGCCGCCAGGGTGCAGCGGCTGCTGCTGCCCGCGCTGCCGCTGTTCGTGGTCTGGCTGGTGGTGCCCGAGCTGCTGCGGGCGTTCGGCATCCCCGAGCAGCCGCTGGAGGTGGCCGGCGCGATCGCCGCCCAGCTGCTCTGGTTCCTCGCCGTCTACCTGCTGACCGTGCTGGCCACCCCGCTGATGGCCGCCGCGCACCGCCGGTGGGGCCTGCGGGTGCCGGTGGTGATGGCCGTGGCCGGGGTGCTGGTCGACGTCGCCCGGTTCAACGACTTCGGCCTGATCGGCTACGCCAACGCCGTGTTCGTCTGGCTCGCCGTGCACCAGATCGGCTTCCACTACGCCGACGGCCGCCTCGGCTCGCTCGGCAGGCGGGGCGCGCTGACCATGTCCGCCGCCGGTTTCGGGGTCACCGCGCTGATGGTCGCGTTCGGGCCGTACCCGGCCAGCATGATCGGCATGCCGGGGGCGCCGGTGTCGAACATGAGCCCGCCGAGCGTGCTGCTCGCCGCGCTGGCCGTCGGGCAGATCGGCCTGCTGCTCGCGCTGCGCCCGGCCATCGGCCGCTGGGCGGTCCGCCCGCCGGTGGCCGCCGTGCTGCGCTGGCTCGGCCCGCGGTTCATGAGCGTCTACCTCTGGCACATGCCGGCGCTGGTGGTCGTCGCCGGGGTCGCCGTGCTCGGCTTCGGTTACCGCACCCCGGAACCCGGCAGCCTCGCCTGGTTCCTCGCGGCACCGTTCTGGGTGACCGCGACCGGGCTGGTGCTGGCCGGCCTGCTGCGGGTGTTCGCCAGGTTCGAGGTGCGCAAGCTCGACGGCGGCCCGATCGCGCCGACCGCGCGGCTGGTGGTGGCCGGGCTGCTCGCCTCCGGTGGCCTGCTCGGGCTCGCCGCCACCGGTTTCACCACCCCGGCTGGTGCCGGGCAGCTCGCCGGACCGCTGCCGTGGGTGTTCGGCGTGACCACCGCCTTCCTGCTGGCGGGCAGGCCGCTACGGCTCAAGGCCCAGCAGGCGCGCCGGGGTGTGGTGCAGCACCTGCCGCAGGAACTGCTCCCCCAGCCGGTCGTCGGCAGCCGCCCATGAGGCGACGGCCCGCAGCTGGGTCGCGTAGGAGTACGGGATGTTCGGGAAGTCGGTGCCCAGCACCACCCGCTCGCCGAGACCGGCCAGGCTGGCCACCCAGCCGGCCGGTTTCGGCAGCATCGCCTCGGTGAACGGCACGCCGACCATGGTGGTGTCGAGGTACACGCGGGGGTAGCGCCGCACCAGCTCGACGGCCGCCTCGTACTCGGGCATGCCGGCGTGGGCCAGCACCGCGGTCAGCCGGGGGTGGCGCCGCAGCACCGCGCCGAACACGTCCAGCCCGGTGTGCGCGCCCCGCAGCGGACCGTGTCCACAGTGGACCACCACCGGCAGCCCGGCGTCGGCCAGCGTGCCCCAGGCGGCGTCGAGCAGGTCGTCCCGCGGGTCGTACGCGCCGACCTGGACGTGGGCCTTGAAGCAGCGGGCACCGGCGCGGACCGCGGCCTCCACATAGGACGCCGCACCCGGCTCCGGGTACAGCGTCGCGGTGGGCACGGCCTCCGGCACGCGCGCGCCGAACTCCAGCGCCCACTCCGAGAGCCACTGCGCCATGCCCGGCTTGTGCGGGTAGACCAGCGGCGCGAACTTCAGCACCCCGAGCGAGCGCAGCACCGCCAGCCGCTCGTCCTCGGGCAGCCGGTAGTGGATCGGCCACGGCGTGCCGTAGTGCCGCTCGGCCTGGTCGAAGAACGACCACACCTTGGCCAGCACCCGTTCGGGCAGGAAGTGCACGTGCACGTCGATCAGGCCGGGCAGGCCCAGCGAGCGCACCCAGCCCGGAACGTCCGCATCGGACTCCGGACCCGGCGCGCTCAGTACCGGCCCTTCAGCGCCCGGCCCATCGCGCGGCGCACCTCGCGGTCGGCGTCGCGCTTGGCCAGGTCCTGGCGCTTGTCCCAGGACTTCTTGCCCTTGGCCAGCGCCAGTTCGACCTTGACCTTGCCGTCCTTGAAGTACATCGACAGCGGGACCAGGCTGAGCCCGCTCTCCTTGGTCTTGCCGATCAGCTTCTCGATCTCGCCCCTGTGCAGCAACAGCTTCCGGGTGCGGCGGGGCATGTGGTTGGTCCAGGTGCCCTGCACGTACTCGGGGATGTGCACGTTGCGCAGCCACACCTCGCCGTCGTCCACCGTGGCGAACGCGTCGGCCAGGGAGGCCTTGCCGTCACGCAGGCTCTTCACCTCGGTACCGACGAGCACGAGACCGGCTTCGTAGGTGTCGAGGATGGAGTAGTCGTGCCGAGCCTTGCGGTTCGACACGATCACCTTGTGACCACGTTCCTTGGGCATGATGACGACTCTACGTGATTCTCAGCCGCACGACACGGGCATTAATGCCGCACGTACAGACGCAGCGTGACGTAACCGGTGATCGCGGAGATCAGGATCGACACCCCGATCAGGATCGGCGCCACCACCAGCACGTCCAGTGTGGTCACCGGTGGGATGATCCCGCCCGCCGAGGTCAGCAGCGTGTCGAAGAACAGCAACTTGCCCGCCAGCAGGAAGACGATCGCGAGGATCGCACCGACCACGCCGGCGACCACCGCCTCCAGGAGGAAGGGCAGCTGCGTGTACCAGCGGGTCGCGCCCACCAGCCGCATGATGCCGACCTCGGTCCGCCTGGTGAACGCCGAGACCTGGATGGTGTTCGAGATCAGCAGCAGCGCGGCGAAGGCCTGCAACAGCGCCACCACGAAGGTGATGTTCCGGAAGACGTTGAGCCCGTTGAAGAACCGTTCCAGGAACACGTTCTGGTCGTCGACCTTGTCCACCCCGGGACGACCGGTGTACTCCTTGACGATCACGTCGCTGCGGCTCGGGTCCTCGAGCTTGATGTGCAGCGAGGCGGGCAGCGACTCGGGCCGCGCCAGTTCCACCAGTTCCGGCTGGCCCTCGAAGATCCGCTTGAACCGCTCGAAGGCGTCCTGCCGGTTCTCGAAGACCACGGAGTCCACGCCGGGCCTGCTGTCCAGCTCGTTGCGCAGGTCCGAGCACAGCTGCTGGGAACAGTTGGCGTCACCGGCGCTGACGTCGTCGGTGAAGTAGATGGTGACCTCGACGTCGTCCTGGTAGTTCGTCTGCATCTTGTCGATGGTCCGGACGATCATCAGACCGCCGCCCAGCATGGCGAGCGAAACCGCGGTGGTGATGACCATCGCGATGGTCATCGTGATGTTCCGGCGCAAGCCGGTGACGACCTCGCTGAACACAAAACTGGCACGCATCGGGGTGGCTGTCCCTTGGGGGTCGGGGGCGGGAAGGGTGCGGTACGGCGGTCAGCGGCCGACGCCGTAGACCCCGCGGGCATCGTCGCGGACGACCCGGCCGAGCTGCAGCTCGACCACGCGGCGGCGCATCGAGTCGACGATCGAGTGGTCGTGGGTGGCCATCAGCACGGTGGTGCCGGTGCGGTTGATCCGCTCCAGCAGCAGCATGATGTCCTGGCTGGTGTCCGGGTCCAGGTTCCCGGTCGGCTCGTCGGCCAGCAGCACCAGCGGCCGGTTGACGAACGCGCGCGCGATCGCCACGCGCTGCTGCTCACCACCGGAGAGCTCGTTGGGCAGCCGGTCCGCCTTGCCGTCCAGGCCGACCAGCTCCAGCACCTCGGGCACCACCTTGCGGATGGTCTGCTTCGGCTTGCCGATCACCTCGAGCGCGAACGCCACGTTCTCCGCGACGGTCTTGTTGGTCAGCAGCCGGAAGTCCTGGAAGACGCAGCCGATGGTCTGGCGCAGGCGGGGGACCCTGCGGCGGGCCATCTTGGCGACGTCGAAGTTGGAGACCAGCACCCGGCCCTGCGACGGCACCTCCTCGCGGAGGAGCAGCCGGAGGAACGTCGACTTACCGGACCCCGACGGGCCGATGAGAAAGACGAACTCGCCCTTGTCCACCTCGACCGACACCCGTTCGAGGGCCGGGCGGGTCGAGGTCTTGTAGACCTTGGATACCTCTTCGAGCCGGATCACGGTGCGCCATCCTACTCACGTCACCCGTTAAGCCTAAGTTGCCCACCACCCGAACGGGGAACGGCGCGTGGCTCAGGCGTTTTCGCTCTGCTTGCGCCAGCGGATGCCCGCCTCGAGGAAGCCGTCGATGTCGCCGTCGAGCACGGAACCGGGGTTGCCCACCTCGAACTCGGTGCGGAGGTCCTTGACCATCTGGTACGGGTGCAGCACGTAGGAGCGCATCTGGTTGCCCCAGCTGGAGCCGCCGTCCTTGAGCGCGTTCAGCTCGGCGCGCTCCTCCTCCTTCTTGCGCTGCAGCAGCTTGGCCTGGAGCACCTTCATCGCGGCCGCCTTGTTCTGCAGCTGCGACTTCTCGTTCTGGCAGGAGACCACGATGCCGGTCGGGGTGTGCGTGATGCGCACGGCCGAGTCGGTGGTGTTCACGCTCTGCCCGCCGGGCCCGGACGACCGGAACACGTCGACGCGGATGTCCTTTTCCGGGATGTCGACGTGGTCGACCTCCTCGACCTCGGGCAGCACCTCGACGTGGGCGAAGGAGGTCTGGCGGCGGCCCTGGTTGTCGAACGGCGAGATGCGCACCAGCCGGTGCGTGCCCTGCTCGACCGAGAGCGTGCCGTAGACGTAGGGCGCGCTCACCTTGAAGGTGGCGGACTTGATCCCGGCCTCTTCGGCGTAGGAGATGTCGTAGACGTCGGTCGGGTAGTCGTGCCGCTCCGACCAGCGCAGGTACATGCGCAGCAGCATCTCGGCCCAGTCGGCCGCGTCCACCCCGCCCGCCTCGGACCGGATGGTCACCACGGCGTTGCGCTCGTCGTACTCACCCGAGAGCAGGGTGCGCACCTCGAGCGCGGCGATCTCCTGGCGCAGCCTGCCCAGGTCGTTCTCGGCCTCGGCCTTGCTGGCGTTGTCGTCCTCGGCCTCGGCCAGTTCGTAGAGCACGCCGAGGTCGTCCACCCGCTGACGCAGTTCGGAGACCCGGCGCAGCTCGTTCTGCTTGTGCGAGAGCTGGCTGGTGATCTTCTGCGCGGCCTCGGGGTTGTCCCAGAGATCGGGCCGCGACGCCTCTGCCTCCAGCGAGGCGACATCGGCCCGCAACGCCTCCAGATCCATCACGGACTCGATCTGGGCCAGCGTGCCGGCGACGTCCTTCAGCTCTGCTTCAAACTCGGCGCTCACGCCGCTCCACGTTACGGGACTCCGCGGCGGGACACGCGGCCGGTTGCGCACAACCGGCCGCGAATCCGCCGTTCAGGCCTGCGGGATCGCGTCGACCAGCTTGAGGGCCGCCTTCGCGTGGGCCTGGCCGAACTCGGCCACCGCCTTCGCGTACGGGTCCTCGGCCGCCTTGATCGCCGCCTTGGCCGCGTCGAGGTCCTCGGCGTAGGCCCCCCGGGCCTGCTCGACGAGGTTCGACCGCTGCTTCGCCGTCAAGGTGCCGGCGTGCACCAGGCGGAGGATCAGCGGGCTGCGCAGGTGGTCGGGCCCGGCGTCGGAGGCCAGCCAGGCCTTGAACGCCTTCTTGCCCGCGGCGGTGATCACGTACTGCTGGCTGGAGCGCGGTCCCTGCTTGCCGAGGCGGACCAGGCCCTCCTTCGCCAGTGCCGGGAGCTCCCGGTAGACCTGGCTGCGCGTGACGCTGAAGAAGGCGCCGAATCGTTCCTCCGCTCCCGCGACGAGCTGCCCGCCGGTGGCCGGGCCGTCGTGGAGCAGACCGAGCAGGGCTGCGGCTGTTGCATTCAAATCGGACACGCCTTCTACATTCCCACTTCTCTCCAGTTCTGTCCACAGTGGCCAGCCCTTCAGTCCACAATGGCTAGTTCACTTCCGCCGGAAAACCCCCTTTCGGCCTAGTCCCCCGCTGAGTCCATAATGGACGAACACGCAAGGTCAACTGGGGGTGACAGCTTTGAAAGGGGGTCTGACCAGGGGAAATGTCACCACACCGGTCGGTCGGCCAGTGCTGCGACCGCCGGGGCGTGGACGATGGTCACGATTGCCCCCGCGTAAAACTTGCACCAGGTGCGAAACTGCGCACCCCGTGCGAGAACCACTGTCCACACGCCACCCCTCCAGCCCAATATGGACTCGGCGACCACCATCGGCACCCGGGCGGACACGGAGCGAACACAGCAGAAAGGCCCGGTCCGCCGAAGCGAACCGGGCCTTTCGTGGTGGTAGCGGGGACAGGATTTGAACCTGCGACCTCTGGGTTATGAGCCCAGCGAGCTACCGAGCTGCTCCACCCCGCGTTGTGAAAACAAGATTACCCGGCGCTCCCCGGCCACTCGACACCGGGGGCACTTAAGCCGGTTTCCGCAGGTCGAGCCCGCCTTTCCCGCTTGCGGGGGAGGCCGATCGCCCGCGGGGTGGAGGTGCGGCGCCCGGCCGCGGCCGACGCTGGACCGGTGAACACGACACGCAAGCGGGGCTGGGCCCTCGCCGGCTGGACCCTCGCCTATGGCACCACCCGGCTCCTCCTGCCGCCACCGGGCGGCAACCGCCACGCCGATCTGTCCGCGGTCCCCGGCTGGGCCGTCGCGGCCGTGTGCGCGCTCGGCGCACTGGTGGCCCTCGCCCCGTCCGTGCACCGGGTACTGGTGCCGTTGGGCTGGGCGGTCGCGGCGGTGTTGTCGGCGCTGGGCTTCGTGCTGGTGCTCGATCTGGTCGCCCTCGCCCTGCCGGGGCTCGACCTGCCCTTCGACCCCGGGCCGTTCCTGCTGCGGCTGGGCTGCGCGCTGACCGGACTGGCGTTCGCCCGGCTCACCGTCGGGCGCCGCCGGCGGCTCCGCGGTGCCTGCCCGGACTGCGGCCGGGCCGGCGGGGTGAGCCGCCTCGCCGTCCGCCCGCGCTGGGCGCTGGTGGCCGGCTACCTCGCGGTGGCCGGTTGCGCCCTCCGGTTCGGCGCGCAAACCCTTTACCGGGACCAGCTCCCGCTCGGCCTGAGCCCGTCGTGGTGGATCTTCGTCGGCGGCATGCTGGCCGGTGGCACGCTGCTGCCGCTCGCGCTGGTGCACCACTGGGGTGAGGTCTGGCCGCGGTGGGTGGTGCCGCTCGCCGGGAAGCGCGTGCCCCGGCTGGTGCTGCTGGTCCCGGCCGCGGTGTTCGCCCTCGGGCTCACTTCGTACTTCGGGGCCTTCGGCCTGCTCGACCTCGCCGTGGACGCGGTGGCGGGTACCCCGCCCGAGCACGCGCTGTTCCTCTGGCTCGCGGTGACCGGCTACCTCGCGTGGGGCATCGGGATCGGCGTCGCGGCGATCGCGTATCACGCGCGGACCCGGCCCGGCTGCGCCACCTGCTCCCCCATCCCGCAGCTCCGGCACGCCGAACGGGTCCGGTAGTGGTAGCCGAGCGTGGCCGCGCCGAGGCAGACCGCCCACAGCGGCCAGTACGACATGGGCTGGGCGAGCCACGTGCCCGGCGACGACCAGTCGACCACCAGCACCGTCGAGCTCGCGGTCGGGAGCAGGGCCGCGGTCACCACCGAGGCGAAGGTGATCGGGAACGCCCTCGGCACCGGCTTCCCGGCGAGACCGAGCACCCAGCGCGGCCAGACCTCACCCCACGGCCGTGCCAGCCCCAGCGTGAGGATGCCGCCCAGCGCGGCGAAGCTGGCCAGGTACACACCCGCCCAGACCAGCCCGCTCGCGTGCAGCTCCGCGACGTGGGCGGCGGGCATGCCGAGCGGGAGGTGGAAGGCCCACGCCCAGCGGATCACCGCGTAGAAGAACGGGATGGCGGCAGCCGCGTAGGCGGCGACCCGCCCCCACTTCGCCGCAGCCGCCGGACTGGTCCAGTGGTCCGGCCGGGCCGGGTTCCGGCCGCAGGCACCACACGCACCGCGTGCCCGCCGTCGCTGGGCGAGCGTGGCGCCCAGCCACACCAGCCCGCCGAGCTGGCAGATCAGCATGTTGACCACCGGCCACGGCAGCGCCTTCTCGAAGTAGTCCAGCGGCGGCCAGCCGAACGGGGCGCCGATGAGCGCGAGCGGGGCGTACGCGAGCGCCAGCAGCACGCGGAAGTCGTTCACCACCCCGAGCAGCCCGAGCGCGCAGAGCCAGCCGAGCACCGCCGCCACCCGGCTGGTGGTGCGGAGCAGGACGACGGCGAGCACCACCCCGCCCAGCCCGAGGCAGGCGATCACCGGCGCGGCCCCCGCCGCGGTGGTGCCGCCGAGCAGCGATTCCGCCCGCGCGTCGGGCACGTCCCCCTCCCCGAACGGAAAGCCGGGTGATCCGGATGTCCACAGCAGACCAAGCGTTCCGTACAGCGCTGAGAAGATCATGGCCGCGGGACCGGTCCAGCACGGCCAGCTCCGCAGCACCTCCTTCGGTGACATCAGCGGCTCCTTCGTCGGTCGGGATCACCACCTCCAGCCTGGTTCCCGGCGGTTCCGCGCGGCAGGTGCCGACCGGCACGTCCACGTGGGCCCGGCCGCCGGGAGGGGTGCCGATCGGCACCTGGCTGCCCTGGCTGACGTCGAGCGCGGGCCTGGTTTCCGCCGCTTTCACCACCGGTGGTCTCCTGCGCGGAGCCCCGGTCTTCGCGGAGATCCTCGGGCTGTGCGTGCTCGTCGGCCTCTCGGCACGCTGGGCCACGCCACGGGCCGCGGTCGTGTCCGGGGTGGTGGCCGGGCTGCCCGCCGCCGTCGCCATCCTGCGCACCGGTTCGGGCCCGGCGTCCGTCGAGATCGTCTACGGCGTGGCGTTCTGGGCACTCGCACCGATCAGCTGCGCCGTGCTCGGCGTCCACTTCCGCACGCAGGAAGCACGCCGCGCCCGGCTGGTCGAGGCGACGCGGCAGGCACAACGCCTGGCACTGGCCGGCGACCTGCACGACTACGTGGCGCACGACGTGAGCGAGGTGATCGCGCGGGCGCAGGCGGGGCAGCTGACCGCCGATCCGGGCACCCGGGCCCTGCTGCGGCGGATCGAGCACGCCGGGTTGAGCGCGATGGCGTACCTGGACCGGACCGTCCACATGCTGCACAGCGGCCGGGACCTCACCTCCGTGGTGGCCCGCTTCGCCGAGTCGAGCACCGCGGACGTGCGGTTGTCGATCGACCCCGGCGTCCCGCACCCACCCGCCGTGCAGCGGATCGTGGTCGAAGCGCTGACCAACGTGCGGCGGCACGCACCGGCCGCGGAATCCGTCGCGATCACCGTCCGGGCCGTGGCGGACGCGGTCGAAGTCACCGTGACCGACTCGGGTGGCGGCCCGCGCGACGCCTCCCGGCGCAGCGGCCTCGGCCTGCCCGCGTTGAGCGAGCGGGTGACGGCGGCGGGCGGCACCTTCCACGCCGGACCGCACGGCGCCGGGTGGCGGGTCGCCGCCCGCGTCCCGGTGGCGTCGTGACCACCCGCGTCCTGCTCGCCGACGACCAGGCCGGCGTGCGCGGTGCGTTCCGGATGGTGCTGGACGCCCAGCCGGACATGCGGGTCGTCGGGGAGGCGGGCAACGGTGCGGTGGCGCTGGACCTCACCAGGCACCTCCGTCCGGACGTGCTGCTCGCCGACATCCGGATGCCCGAGGTGGACGGTCTCGAACTCACCCGCCGGCTCGCCGCGGACCCGGTGCGCGTGGTCCTGGTGAGCACCTTCGGCCTCGACTCGTACGTGCGTTCCGCGCTGCGCCACGGGGCACGCGGCTTCCTGCTGAAGCGGTCGGGCCCGGCCCTGCTGGTGGAGGCCGTGCGCGCGGCCGTGGCCGGGGACGCGCTGATCAGTCCGCAGCTGACCGCCCGGCTGCTCGGCCACCTCACCGAACCGGGCCCCGGCGAGCCCGTCGCCCGGCTGACCGATCGTGAGACGGAGGTCGCCCGGCTGGTGGCCCGCGGGTGCGGCAACACCGAGATCGCCGCCGAGCTGTTCATCAGCCCGGGCACGGCGAAGAACCACGTCGCGGTGATCCAGCGGAAGCTAGGGGTGCGCAACCGCGTCGGGATCGCGGGCTGGGCGTGGTCGACCGGCCTGGTAGAGCCGTGACAGGCCGTCGACCAGTCCGGTGATCCGCGTCCGCAGCTCCGGCGGTTCGAGCACCTCCACCTCGGGGCCGAGCTTGAGCAGGTTGCCCGCCGTGAACTCGACCGACTCGATCGGAATGGTGCCGGTGACCCAGCCGTCCTCCTCCGGCTCGCTCGCCGACGCGGTGAACGCCTTGACCACGTCGGCGGCGTAGTTGTCCGGGAACGCCTCGAGCCCCGCCGGGGACAACCGGATGACGGCCTCCCCGCGCTGCCGCCGGGCCTGGAAGTCCTCGCGGTAGGACGACCAGTACCCGGCGAGATCGAAGTCGGCGGGCCGCTCGAAGCCCTCGCCTTCGGTGAGCTCCAGGATCTGGTTCACCCGGTAGGTGGCGATCCGCTTCCCGCCGTCGGCGACCAGGTACCAGCGACCGGCCTTGAGCACGAGCCCGAACGGCCGGAGCGTGCGCTCGACCTCCCTGGGCTCCCGCCACCGCCGATAACGGACGTGCAGCGCGCGCTGCGTCCACACCGCCTCGGCGACCGCCGCCAGGTGCGGTGTCTCCTCGGCGTCGGAGTACCAGCCCGGCGCGTCGAGGTGGAAACGCGCCGCGATGCGTCCCGCGCGCTCGCGGAGCTCGGCGGGCATCGCCGCGAGCACCTTCAGCTGCGCCGCCCCGACCACCTGCGCCAGGCCCAGCTCCGCGGCGGGTCCCGGCAACCCGGCGAGGAACAGCGATTCCGCCTCCCCGGCGGTGAGCCCGGTCAGCCGCGTGCGGTACCCGTCGAGCAGCTGGTACCCGCCCGCCGGGCCCGCGTCGCCGTAGAGCGGGATCCCGGCGGCGTGCAGCGACTCGGCGTCGCGGTAGATGGTGCGGACCGAGACCTCCAGCTCGGCCGCCAGCTCCCGCGCGGTCATCCGCCCGCGGGCCTGCAGCAACAGCAGCATCGACACCAACCGGCTGGCGCGCACCCCACCCCTCCCGGAACGCGAAAAGAGGGTCGTGTCCGTGGACACGACCCTCTTCCCTCAGTAGCGGGGACAGGATTTGAACCTGCGACCTCTGGGTTATGAGCCCAGCGAGCTACCGAGCTGCTCCACCCCGCGTTGTGGCACCAACCTTACGCCCCGGTTTCCCGGAGGTGCAAAGCGGGTGCCCCGAAGGTTGCCGACGTCACCCCCCGGCGGGCGGCTGCGCCGCCGCCTTGGCCTGTTCGTACCGGTTCGCCGCGGCCTCCAGCTCGGACAGCGCCTGCCCCTGCGCGACGAAGTCACCGGACTGCTGCGCCGACTTCAGCTTGGTCAGCGCCGCGTCGATGGCGGCGACCGCCTGGTCGATCTCCGGGTTGCCGGTGTTCGGCGGCAACGGCACGTTCGGCGCCGGCGTCTGCGGAGGCGTCGACGGCGGCGGCGAGTTCGGATCGGTCGCCGGCGGCGGGGTCGACGTCGGCGGGGTGCTCGGCTGCGTCGGCCCGGTCGCCGCGTCCCCGGTACCCGGCCCGAACACCTCGTCGAGCGCCTGGTTCAGCGTCGGCGCGAAGCCGACCTTCGACCCGTACGAGACGAGCACGCGGGCCAGCTGCGGGAAGCTGTTCGCGTTCCGCTGCTGGATGTAGATGGGTTCGACGTAGATGAACCCGTCGGCCAGCGGCAGGGTCAGCAGGTTGCCGGGGATCACGTTGACGCTCTGGTTCCCCAGCAGCGTCCGCTGCTCGGCGAAGTCCGGGTCGCTCTGGAACCGGTTCTGCACCTGGACCGGACCGTCGTTCTGGTTGCTGCCGTCACTGGGCAGCCGCAGCACCCTGATCTGGCCGTAATCCTCCGGTTCGCTCGACACCGACACCCACGCCGCCAGGTACTGCCGCTGCAACGCGGTCAGCGAGCTGGTCAGCTGGAACTTCGGTTCGGTGTCCCCGGGCGCCTGCGCCATCACGTAGTACGCCGGCTGCTTCGGCCCGTTCGCGCTCGGGTCCAGCCCGCCGTCCTTGGTCGGGTCCGGCGGCACGCTCCAGAACGTCTGGGTCGAGAAGAACTCCTGCGGGCTGCCCACGTGGTACTTGGTCAGCAGCTCGCGCTGCACCTTGAACATGTCCTCCGGGTACCGGAAGTGCTCGCGCAGGCTCGGCGAGATCTCCGTGCTCGGCTTCACGATCCCGGGGAAGACGTTCTTCCAGGCGTTCAGCACCGGCTCGTTGTCGTCCAGCGCGTACAGCGTGACCGTGCCGTTGAACGCGTCGACGGTGGCCTTGACCGAGTTCCGGATGTAGTTCAGCGAGCTGTTCTGCTGCCGCGCCACCCCGGACAGCGAGTCCTGCGTGGCCGCGCCCAGTTGCGTCTGCTGGGCGTACGGGAAGTTGTTCATCGTGGTGTAGCCGTCGACGATCCACTGGATCTTGCCGTCGACCACCGCCGGGTACGGGTCGCCGTCCACGGTCAGCCAGGGCGCGACCTTGCTCACCCGGTCCCGCGGGTCGCGGTTGTACATGATCTTCGAGCCCTCGCTGATGGCGTCGGAGAAGAGGATGTTGCGCTCCCCCTCGTTCGCCGCGAAGACCAGCCGGTTGAACCAGCCGTCGATCGGCACGCCACCGGAGCCCTTGTAGAGGTAGCTGCGGTCGGAGGCGGTGTCGAACTCACCCGGGGCCTTGCCCGGCTGCCCGCCGACGATCGCGTAGTCGGTGGCCAGCTCGCCGTAGTAGACGCGGGCCTCGTCGACCCGGATGCCGGAGCCGGTCGGGTTCACCGTGTCGCTGGTGGTGGCGATCGGGTAACCGCCGTCGGAGTTGCCCTGCCCGGCGCCGGTGGTGTCCCCGACCGCACGGTCGATGGTGTTCGCCGGGGCCGCGACGAAGCCGTTCCCGTGGGTGTAGACCAGGTGCCGGTTGATCCAGGTCCGCTGGTTCTCCGCCAGCCCCTCGGTCTTGATCTCCTTGGCGGCGACGATGTAGTCCTGCCGCTTGCCGTTGACCTCGTAGCGGTCGACGTCCAGCTTCTCCGGGAAGCCGTAGAAGTTCTCGCGGCCAACGCGCTGGGTGAAGGTCGGGGTCAGCACGTCCGGGTCGAGCAGGCGGATGTTCGGGATGGTGCCCTTGTCCGCGCGCACCTCGGCCGGGGTGGCCGTGGTCTTGCCCGTGTAGTTGTCGTACTTGACGTCACCGAGGTCGAAGGCGAACTTCGTGGCGTCCATGTTCCGCTGGATCGACTGCGCTTCCTTCTCGTTGGCGTTCGGGCGCACCGAGAACTGCTCCAGCACGGCGGGCCAGGCGGCGCCGACCAGGATGCCGGACAGGATCAGCAGCACCAGCGCGATCGCCGGGAGCTGGATGTTGCGCAGGAACGCGCCGACGAAGAAGGCGATCGCGCAGAACACCGAGATGCACAGCAGGATCAGCTTGGCGGGCAGCACCGCGTTCAGGTCGGTGTAGGTGGCACCGTAGAACAGCGGCGCGTTGCGGTCGGAGAACAGCAGGTTGTACCGGTCGAGGAAGTACTCGACCGCCTTGAACAGCACGAACAGGCCGATGGTGATGGCCAGCTGCACCCGGGCCGGGCCGGCCATCTGGCCGCCCTTGCCCGCCAGCCGGATGCCGCCGAACAGGTAGTGCGCCAGCAGCGCGCCGATGAAGGCCACCGCGATCGCGACGAACAGCCAGCCCAGCAGCCAGTTGTAGAACGGCAGGTCGAAGGCGTAGAACCCGACGTCGTTGCCGAACTCGGGATCGGTCTTGCCGAAGTTCGTGCCGTTGAAGAACAGCTGGACGCGCTGCCAGGCGTCCTGGCCGGAGAAGCCGGCGATCAGGCCGGCCACCACCGGGATGCCGATGCCGAACAGGCGGATGCGCGCGACCACGGTGGAGCGGTACCTGGCCAGCGGGTCGTCCGCCCCGGACACCGGCACGAACACCGGCCGGGTGCGGTAGGCGATGGCGAGGCTGACCGCGAGCGTGCCGCCGACCAGCAGGCCGATCGCGAAGAACAGGCCGATCCGCGTGTACAGCTCGGTGGTGAACACGTTCCTCGCGCCCACCTCGCCGAACCACAGCCAGTCGACGTAGGTGTCGAGGAGTCTCGCCCCCAGTAGCAGCGCCAGCACGACAACGGCCGCGATGACCAGCAGTATCCGGCTGCGCTTGGACAGTTTCGGCAGGCTCACGGGGGGCCGAGTGGCCACTGCACACGCTCCTGTTGTCTTGATCTGGTACGCCCGGGCCCCGGCGACGGTGCGCGCCGACTGCCCCTGGATACCTAACTCTACGGCTGGCCTCCTGAGTTCCCGGAACCGCCCAAACCGGGCGCGTAATCCGGTCGGGCGACGGCCTGCCACGATGGACGCATGACGGACAGCGGGAAGCAGGCGGGCGGCGTGGGCGCGCTGGCACGCGAGGTCGAGGAGTTCGTGGCGGCGGCGGGCTGGGAGCAACCGCCGCAGCTGTTCGCCCTGGTTTCCACCCAGGCGCTGCTCGCCGAGCAGCCGGAGCTGGCGGGCCAGCTCGACGCCGGCTCGGAGCTGACGCCGGTGGCCCAGGAGGCCCTGCCCGACGGTGACCTGGCCGAAGCGCTGGGCCGGATCGCCTGGCCGGAGCTGGTGCAGGGGTGCGCGCTGGCCCAGGAGATCATCGTGCTGCCCCCGGACGCCGAGCAGGAGCTGTCCGACGTCGACGAAAGCGACGCCGACCGGCTGCGCCAGGCCGCCGCGGACCACCCCCGCCGCACGGAAGCCCGGCTGGTCGCCGCCGTGCTGCGCACCGGCGAGGCGTCGTGCGTGATGCGCCTGCGCGGCCTGACCAACGCCGACGGCGAGCCGATCGACGAGATCATCGAACGCCCCGACCTGGCCCCCAACCTGGTCGACGCCCTCAAGGCGACCTTCGCCCCCTGACCCCGGAGCCCGGCGGTGATCGCCCTCCCCAACAGGACCAGCCGATCACCGCCAGCCCTCCACCACCCACAGGACGGCCCCGGTGCTTCGCCCTCCGGCCCGACAGCATCGGGCGATCGCCCTGATCCGCCAGCGCTGCCAGCCTGACCACCAGGCGATCGTCCCCTGATCCACCAGCGCTGCCAGCCTGACCATCAGGCGATCGTCCCCTGATCCACCAGCACCGCCGACAAGACGACGCCAGGCAATCGCCTCTCAGCCCTCCAGCCAGCACCAAAAGATCCGCCTCCACCGAGCCAGCGAGACAGCACCCAGCAATCCGCCTCCAACCAGCAGACAGGACAGCGTCAAGCGAGCCGCCTCCAAGCCTCCAGCGAGGCGGCGGTCGATCGCCTTCCGGTCTCGGCTTCGTCAGCAGGACGGCGTCGGGCGGTCCGCCTTCAGGTCCTCCAGCGCCGTCAGCGCGCCGTCCAGGTTGGACACCTTCACCAGCTTCAACCCGTCCGGCGCCGCCGCGACTGCTTCGGCGCAGTTCTGCTCGGGCACCAGGAACGTGGTCGCCCCCGCCTCGCGCGCCGCGACCACCTTGAAGCTGATGCCGCCGATCGGATTGACCTCGCCGCGCTCGGTGATCTCCCCGGTGCCCGCCACGTGCTCGCCGTCGACCAGGGGCCCCTCGGTGAGCTGGTCGATGATCGCCAGCGCGAACATCAGCCCCGCCGACGGCCCGCCGACTTCCTGCAACGTGATCGACACGTCGTACGGCGCATCCGCGCGCTCGATCGGCTGCAGCCCGATGAAGCCCTCCGGCCGAGCGGGGTCCGGGTTCTGCGCCAGCGTCAGCGACTCGGTGCGGGCGGGCTGGCCCTCGTGCTGGAAGGTGATCGAGATGGTCTCACCCGGCCGCGTGGCGGCCAGCGCCTCGCGGACCTTCTCCTCCCCGGTGATGTCCACGTTGTTGACCTTGAGCAGCCGGTCACCGGCGGCCAGCACGTGGTCGGCCGGGCTGCCCGCCACGATCTCCTTGGCCAGCACCTTCACCGGCTCCCCGAGCTTGCGCAGCGCGGCGACCTCGGCGTTGCTCTGCGAGTCCTGGAACTGCCGGACGTTCTGCTCCTTGACCTGCTCGTCCGACTCCCCCGGCTTGAAGTACTCCTCGCGCGGGGCCAGCGCGTACCGCCCGCTGACCCAGTAGCCGAGCGACTCGAACAGCGAGACCTCGTCGGTCAGCGAAACCGTGGTCATCCGCAGTTCACCGCTGGTCGGGAAGGTCTGGTGACCGTTGATCTGGATCACCGGCACGCCGTCGACCTGGCCGAGGGTGTCGTAGGTCGGCCCCGGCCCCAGCGCCACGTAGGGCACGCGAACGAACATCCCGCACAGCACGAACACCAGCACCAGCACGCTGCTCAGCACCAGCGTCCAGCCACGCCGGGTCATCCGGTGGGCGTCGTCCTCGTCCTGGTCGAGCGCCAACTGCGCGTACGGATCGATGGCCGCCGGGCGGCTCTTCTCGGCCGTGGTTTCGTCGCGCGACTCACTCACGAGGAGACAGCGTACGGTGACCATCGGCGCTCTTCCGGCCCAGGCGCGGATTCGGGTCACGGAACCGCCTCAGCCGTGCGCGAACCGCGCCCGGTGACGAGGTGCTGCGTGGATGACCCGCGTACGGTGGTCGTATGAGCAAACCCCCCTTCGGCTTCGGACCTCCCGATCCCGAAAAGCGTCGAGACAACGACCCGTCCGATCAAGGTGGCCAGTTCGGCCAGGGCGCCGACGCGTTCAACCAGCTGGGTCAGATGCTCTCCCAGCTGGGGCAGATGCTCAGCCAGGCCGGCAGCTCCACGGGCCCGGTGAACTACGACCTCGCCAAGCAGATCGCCCTCCAGCAGCTGAACACCAGCGGCGAAACGACGATCGGCTTCTCCGCGCAGGGCGACTCCGGGACAGCCGTTCGCGACGCCGCCCACCTGGCCGAGCTGTGGCTGGACGCGGCGACCATCCTGCCCGCCGGCGCCACCACCACGGTCGCGTGGACCGGCCGCGACTGGGTGGAGAAGACGCTGCCCACCTGGCAGCGGCTCTGCGACCCGGTCGCCAAGCGCGTCTCCGGCGCCTGGGTGGAAGCCATGCCAGAGGAGGCCAAGCAGGCCGCCGGCCCGCTGCTGTCGATGATGGGCCAGATGGGCGGCATGGCCTTCGGCTCGCAGATCGGCAGCGCGCTCGGTCAGCTCGCCTCCGAGGTGCTCACCTCCACCGAGGTCGGGCTGCCCCTGGGCCCGGACAACACCTCCGCGCTGCTCCCGGCGAACATCGAGAAGTTCACCGAGGGCCTCGAACGCCCCGGCAGCGAGGTGCTCGTCTTCCTCGCCGCCCGTGAAGCCGCGCACCAGCGGCTGTTCGCCCACGTGCCGTGGCTGCGGCAGCGCCTGCTCGCCACCGTCGAGGAGTTCGCCAGCGGCATCACCGTGGACACCTCGGCGCTGGAGCAGCTGGCCGGCCGGATCGATCCGTCGAACCCCGCGAGCATCGAGGAGGCCATGTCCTCCGGCCTGCTCGAGCCGCAGACCACGCCGGAGCAGAAGGCCGCGCTGAACCGGCTGGAAACCTTGCTCGCCCTGGTCGAAGGCTGGGTCGACGTGGTGGTCGCGGAGGCCGTCGGCGACCGCCTTCCCGGTGCCGACGCGCTGCGCGAGACGCTGCGCCGCCGCCGGGCCACCGGTGGCCCCGCCGAGCAGACCTTCGCCACGCTGGTCGGGCTGGAGCTGCGCCCGCGCCGGATGCGGGCCGCCGCCGCGCTGTGGAAGCTGGTCGGCGACACCCACGGCGTCGAGCAGCGGGACAACCTCTGGTCACACCCCGACCTGATGCCCACCACGGACGACCTCGACGACCCGATGGCCTTCTCCGAGCGCCTCGGCGAGGGCGAGTCCGACCCCATCGCGGAGGTCGAACGCGCCCAGCGCGCCGCGGACGAGGAACGCGAGAAGAACGGGCCGGACAACTCCGGCGACGAGAGCTGACCCGGCCGCACGCTCAGTCCTCCGCCGCGATCCCGAGACCCGCGGCGGAGGACAGGCCTTCCAGGAAGCCCATCGCCCGCTCGGTCTTCGGGTAGCGCCGCACCAGCGCCCAGAACTCGGCGTTGTGCGCGGCCACCTTCAGGTGCGCCAGTTCGTGCACCAGCACGTAGTCGAGCACCCACGGCGGCACGTCCCGCAGGCGCTCGCTGACCCGGATGCTGGCGTCCGCCGGCGTGCAGGACGCCCACCTGGTCCGCATCGGCGGCACCCAGCGGACCACAGCCGGATTCGCCTCCCCGCCCAGGTAGCGGGCGGACAGTTCGGCGCACCGGGCCAGCAGTGCGGCGTCGGACTCCCGCGCCGGCGAGGCCCGGCGCAGTTCGGTGCGCTGCAGCTTGCGCTGCATCTCGGCCACCCAGTGCGCCTCTTCGGCCCTGGTCATCATCGCGGGGATGAGCACGACGAGCGTCTCACCCTCGCGGTAGGCGGTGACGGTCCGGCGTCGCCGCTTGCTCCTGCGTACTTCGATCTTCGGTTCTGCGCGCTTGCTGTGTTCCCGGCTCCTCGGCGAGGGCACCCGTGCGTCGGCCACATGACAAAGGTAAGGCCAGACACCGACAACTCCGATGGCTTGCGGGTCACATCGTCCGAGTTGTCCACAACGTATTACACCTGTGGATAACTCGAGGTTCTCTTAGTGGATTGTTAGCGCCCCCAGCGTTAGCTCAGGCCCATGAACGATCAGTCAGCTCAGCTTCACGAACTGTCATTGCCGCCCCGCCCCCGCATCGTCCCGGGCATCTCACTGCTCGAACGCGGTGGTGGCGAGGTCCAGGTCGGCCTGGACCCACGCCACGGCGTCGTCGCCACCCAGCTCAGCCCGTCCTTGGTGAAGGTGCTGCGCCTGCTGGATGGCCGCCACACCACCATCGAGCTGTTCCGGCTCGCCGGGCACCGGGATGCCGAAGACCTGCGCACCCTGTTGACCAAGCTCACCCGGCTGGGCCTGGTCGAGGACGCCGCTTCAGCGGGTGCGCTGGCTTCGTCCGCCGAGACCGGGCTGTGGGCCGTGCGCACCCGGCGGACCAGCGGTGAACTGGCCCGCGAACGCGCCCACTTCGCGGTGTCCATCCGCGGTGGCGGACGGCTCGCGGTGGCGGTCGGCACCTTGCTGGCGCAGGCGGGCATCGGCCACATCGAGGTGCGTGCCGAGGGCTACGTCACCGACCGCGACCTGGGTTCCGGCTATCTGGCCACCGACGTGGGCCAGCCGCGCCGCAAGGCCGCCACCGAGGCGATCCGCCGGGCGAACGGCCTGGTCCGCACCACCAGGCTGACCGACCGCCGCCTGCCGGACCTCGTGCTGCTGACCGACGCCGTGGTGCCCGCCCCGGAGGTGGTCAACGAGCTGCACGTGGACGGTCTTCCGCACCTGGTCGTCCGCGTGCGCGAGGGCCTCGGCCTGGTCGGCCCGCTGGTGTGCCCCGGCCGGAGCAGTTGCCTGCGCTGCGCCGACCTGTACCGGACCAGCACGGACGCGAGCTGGCCGCTGGTGGCCGGGCAGCTGGCCGGACGCGAGCAGCAGACCGATGCGGCCAATGTCTACGCCACCGCCGGCCTCGCCACCCGGCAGGCGTTGCGTGTGCTGCACCCGCACAGCGAGCCGCCGCCGACCTGGAACGGAACCCTCGAACTGGACTCCTACACCGGCAAGCTGGTCCGCCACCACTGGTCACCGCACCCGGCGTGCGGCTGCGGCGCCGTCGAGCTGCCGTACTGAGCGCCCCCACGACGTGCGGCGCAGCACACACTGTCTCCGCGCAACGGCTGCGCGCCTCGAGATCGACAAGGCACAATCGCGTAGGTGACCGACTCGCGCGACAACTTCGAAGACGCCGCCATGCCACGGCGAGCCGCCGCCCGCACGGCCAAGCTCGCTTCGCTGCCGCTCGGCATCGCCGGGCGCGCGGTCGGCGGCTGGGGCCGACGGCTGACCGGCCAGAGCGCGGACGAGGTCAACGCCACCCTGTCGGCCAAGGCCGCCGAGCAGCTCTTCGAGGTCCTCGGCACGCTCAAGGGCGGCGCGATGAAGTTCGGCCAGGCGCTGAGCGTGTTCGAAGCGGCCGTGCCCGACGAGATGGCCGCGCCGTACCGCGAGGCGCTGACCAAACTGCAGTCGGCCGCTCCCCCGATGCCCGCCCGCCAGACCCACCGGGTGCTCGCCGAGCAGCTGGGCCGCTCGTGGCGCGACCGGTTCGCCGAGTTCAGCGACGAACCCGCCGCCTCGGCGAGCATCGGCCAGGTGCACCGCGCGACCTGGCACGACGGCCGCGAGGTCGCCGTGAAGGTGCAGTACCCGGGCGCCGACGAGGCCCTGCGCAGCGACCTCCGCCAGTTGCAACGGCTCAACAGGCTGTTCCAGGCCTTCGTCCCGGGCACGGACGTGAAACCCCTGCTCGCCGAACTCGCCGACCGCATGGACGAAGAGCTCGACTACCGTTCCGAGGCCGAGAACCAGCGCGGCTTCGCCAAGGCCTTCGACGGCGACGACCAGGTCCTCGTGCCCAAGGTCGTGGCCAGCGCCCCCAAGGTCGTGGTCACCGAGTGGATCACCGGCACCCCGCTGTCCCGGATCATCGCCGGGGGCACCACCGAGCAACGCAACGAAGCCGGCCGCCTCCTGGCCGAGTTCCACTACTCCTCTCCGGTCCGCGCCCACCTCCTGCACTCCGACCCGCACCCCGGCAACTTCATGCTGCTCGACGACGGCAGGCTGGGCGTGATCGACTTCGGCGCCGTCGCCCGCCTGCCCCACGGCGCCCCGCCCATGCTCGGCGTGATCATGCGCCTGGCCCTGGACGGCGAATCGGTCAAACTGCTCGAAGCCCTGCGCCAGGAGGGCTTCGTCCGCCCGGGCACCGCCATCGACCCGGCCGACGTCCAGGCGTACCTCGCCCCGTTCGTGGCCCCACTGACCACCGAACGCTTCCACTTCACCCGCCGCTGGGCCCAGCAACAGGCCGGCCGCCTCGGCGACACCCGCGGCCAGGACTTCCGCACCGGCCGCTCCCTCAACCTCCCGCCGAACTGGCTCCTCATCCACCGCGTCACCGCGGGCGCCGTCGGCATCCTCTGCCAACTGGACGCCGAACTGGCCCTCCGCTCGATCGTCGAACACTGGCAACCCGGCTTCGCCGACGACTGACGTTCAGCCCGACTCGCCTACTTCCACGGCTCCGCGGGAGCCGACCACGCACCAGTCCTGCCAACGACCGCTGCAGCGAGGTCGCCCACCGAGCCGATCACCCTCGCGAATCGAGCACATCCGGCATCTCAGCCCAAGATCGGTTTCACGCGGCGTCCACCGAGGTGACCGATCGGCGCCGTCCATCGCCCACTACCGCTGACCATCCGCCGAGACCGCCGCGAGCCCAGCGGACCTTCGCAGCCACGTCGCCACCGATGCCGTCCAGATCCAGTTGCCCGCAGCCATTCTCCTGAGCTGCCCAACCAGCCACTGCCGGATTCCGAAACGCCCCAGCCACCGGTCATCAATCGCCTGCTCACCGAGGCCGCCTGGCCGACCAGCGCAGCCGCGGCCACTGCTCGGCCCTCGAAGCGACCCGGCCATTGGCCGCCCTCCGGTCCCACCACAGTCGCCCACCTATTACGAGCGTCGTCTTCCGCTGCAGCCAGCCGCATCGGCGTTCCCGGCTGGCCGCACCCACCGCGACCACGAGCGACCGAGTCCTGCCAATCCGGCGCTCCTTCATCGTGCCCCATCGGCCCGCCTCGCCGCTTCCGCCGACCCCGAGTTATCCACAACTCCCGCCACATCGGGCCGAATCCACCACTCGCGCCCCAAGTTGTCCACATTCCGCCGCGGCACTGTCCCCTGGCCCGCCCCGAGGTGACGCTGGAGGCATGACTCGCCTCAGCAACCTCGCACTGGCCGAGCTGCGCACCATCGCCAGGGACAACATCCTGACCGTCCAGGAGCTGCGCACGGCCGGGGTGTCCGCCACCGGCATCAGCAACCGCTGCCGGCCGGGCGGTCCCTGGCGTCGCCTGTTCGGCAACACCATCCTGCTCGCGAACACCGAACCCACCCGCTCGCAACTGCTCCGCTCCGCGGTCACCTACCTGGGTCCGGGCACGGTGATCACCGGTATCGATTCGCTCAACGCACACGGCGTCGGGCTGCCGCCGCCTTCGACAATCCACCTGCTCGTCGAGGCCCATCGAAGGGTGACGCACGCCAGGCTGGTGATCGAGCGGACCTCGAGACCGCCGGAGCCGGTCTGGCTCAACGGCCTGCCCTACGCGCCACCCGCCAGGGCCGCGGTGGACGCCGCCCGGCGTGAGCCCGACGAGGACCGCCATCGCGATCTGCTGTCCCGGACCGTCTACTTCGGACTCTGTGATCTCCACGCGCTGACCGCGGCGACCTTCGCCGGTGGGCAACGCGGGGTGTCCGGTGTTCGCACCATGCTGCGGCACCTCAGCGGCTCCGCGTGCACGCAGGGGAACGGCCAAGCCAAGCGGCTGCTGCGACACGTCCCGCTGCCGCCACCGCAGTGGAACGTCACCGTCTGCGATGCGGCCGGGCACGGCATCGGCCAGGTCGACGCGTGGTGGGACGACATCGCGCTCGGCTGGCAGGTGGGTGTGCCGTCGAACGAGCGACACGGGCACCTTGGTTACCTGGCGCTCACGGCGGCGGGTGTGGTGCTCGTCCGTTCCTCGCTCGAGGAGCTGGAGGACGTGCCGGCGGTCACCCGTCAGCTGGTCGGCGCCTTCGCCACGGCGGCCGCGCGCAAACGGCCACCGGTCCGGTCGGTGACCAGGATGCGGCCGAGGGCGGCGTGATGCTCACCAGTACTCGTCGGGCAGCTTGCCTTCGATGTCGCGGACGTGATTTCGGGAGCAGTCGGGGCACAGCCACCGGCGTACGCCCCGATCCACCTGGGTGGACCAGGTCAGCGCCTCCGCTGGGTCGGCGCCGCGCCGGGTGCCGCAGCGCGAGCAGGCGATCACGTCCTCGGCACTCACTCGGCGCGTCCGTGGTGCACGGTCAGGACGTCCAGCACGAACAGGTCGTCGCGAGCCCCCACGTAATCCGGGTGCTCGGGGTCGAGCAGCTTCCCGATGGCATCGCGGTCCGATTCGTCGAGGTGGTCTCCGGCGACCTCGGCCATGAACCGGATCCGCTCGGCCACGTAGTCGGCGGCCTCGGAGTTCGGCGGTACCGGCTGGTCCACCAGGTAGCTGAACCGGCCGACCTCCGTGAGCCCGGCTCGCCTCAGCGCGGTGCCCCAGCCGTAGGGCATCCGGACCACGCCGTCCATTCCGGCGCGCATGGCGGCGAACCAGTCGGCGCCGACGGCGTGCAGCCGGTTCTCGAGTCCTGGCCTGCCGATCCCGAGGTCCCAGGGCAGGTTCTTCGACTCGAGTCCGCCTTCACGGATCGCGAGCAGGCCGCCGGGGCGAAGGGCGGTCGCGATCCGGTCGAGTGCGGTCTGCTGGTCCGGGAGGTGGTGCACCACGCCTGAGGCCCACACCAGATCGGCGCGGTACTCGCTGAAGTCCGCCTCAGCCGCGTCCGCGAGCACGGTCCGGACGGTGACCGCGTCGCCACCACGGTCCTTGGCGGTGGCTTCGGCCAGCGACAACAGCTGGGGGACGGCATCGACCAGCACCACGGTGCCACCACCGCGGTTGCGCAGTTCGGTGGCGAAGGCGGCGCTCATCCCGCCGGCGCCGGGGCCGATGTCGACGATGGTCGGTTCGCCGGGCAGCGCTTCGGTGAGGCGTTTCGCGACCTCGCTGTGCGCCTCGGCGGCGAGGCGGTCGGCCACCTTCAGCCGATCCGCTCGCGCCGCCCAGTCCATCTCGTCATGCGTGTGCCCGTGGCCGTGACCGTGTTGGTGTCCGGAAGCCATGCTCCCCATCTAACACGCAACCACGGGTGGGGAAACGGCCCCCGAGCCGCTTCCCCACCCGCCGGTGGCCACCGGGTCACACCCCGCCGGTTACCGGACGGTCCGGCGTGTGTGCCGGGTGGCCCAGCGGCCGAGGCGTCCGTTGCGGATCGACGGACGGGTGTGGCGCCACGTCCGGTCACCGCGCACGGCGACGTGCAGGTCCCGTATTCGGGCTCTGGCCAGCTCTTCATAAAGCAACATCTCGTTGATCTCCTTGATCGTGGTGGGTGCGGGATTCGGTCGGCCGAACTCCGCGGCGTTGGGGTTGTGGTCGTGCCGGCCGGTCAGGTCGGTCAGCGGGCCGGTGTCGGTCATGCCGCTGCGCTCCCCTGGCGCATCGACTTCTTGGCCGCCGGGGCCTGGGTCTCGACGGGGTTCTTCCGCGGGCGGCCACGGGGCCGCTTGCGCGCGACGACAGCGCCGCGTTCGAAGATCTCGCCGCCCCAGACGCCCCACGGCTCACGCCGAGCCAGGGCGCCCGCCAGGCAAGCCGCGCGGACCGGGCAGTCCACGCAGAGCACCTTGGCGCGCTCGAGTTCGGCCGGGGCCTCCGCGAACCACAGGTCCGCGTCGCCGGAGCGGCAGGGCAGCTCCCGCTCGGGCGAGGCAACGGCGTCCAGCAGGTCACCGACTCCGTACTCGTCGGTCAGCGCCTCCGCAGCGAAGGCGAGTGCCGAAGACATTCCCGTTCTCCTTGTGTAGTAAGGGTTTTCTGTTTTGGACGTAAAAAACACGAAGGCCGCGGATCCGATGTACGGTTCCGCGGCCTTCGTGAGCCTGCTCCTGACGGGAGGGTCAGGGACTTCGCTCCAAGGGAGGCGGAACACACATCTGGATCTGCTTGACGCCGCGCGCGTCAACGGTCGGCAGGACATAGGCCGGCAGCGGCATCGGGAGCACATTCCCGACCCCGGCATCAGCGGTGAACTCGGCGGCGCGGCGCTCGCGGAACACCGGTTCCGTGGCGGCGGCGATCGAGAGGTGCTGAGCGGCCCAGGACATACCGGTCCCCTGGCGCGCACGAGAAACCCGGCCGGCGGCGGCGCAGGACAGGGTTGTGCCAGGGTTACCGTTCGAGTAGAAAGTCTTCACGTCCCAGACACCTCCCATCCCCAGTCGCGGCGCTCGAGCCAAGCTCGGCAAGCCGGTTTCTTCCGGGTCGCTTCACCCGGGTACCTGCAGGTTATTGCCCACAGGGTGGCCGGGGCAACTTATTTTCGCGAAAACTCCCCGAACCGCTGAAAAACGCCCCTGAACTGGGCTTTTGCCGGAAAACCCAGTGGTGACCGAGCGCGGCGGCGCGACTACGAGCCGACGGCTTCGCGGACCACCGCGAGGACCTCCGCACCGAATCGTTCCAGCTTCGTCTGGCCGATGCCGGAAATCGACACCAGCGCGCTTTCGTCCACCGGGCACTGCTCGGCGATGGCGACCAGCGTGGCGTCGGTGAACACCACAAAAGCAGGAACCTTGAGTTCGCGCGACCGATTTCCGCGCCAGGACCGCAGCCGCTCCAGCACCTGCTCGTCCACGTTGGACGGACAGCGGTCGCACCGCCCCAGCTTGATCGCCATCGTCCCGGTCAGCGGGCCGTCGCAGATCCGGCACGCCTGCCGTTGGCCGGAAGGGCGGGTCGACGAACTCCTGGCAACGCGGGCAGCCGGGTGGTTTTCCGGCAGCATGCCGTAGAGGAACCGGCTGCGCCGGCGGTTGCGCCCGTTGCGGAACAGCGACCAGGTCAGCGAAAGGTGCTCACGCGCACGGGTCACGCCCACGTAGAAGAGGCGGCGCTCCTCTTCGATCGCGCTGTCGTCCCCATCGGCGTGCTGGATCGGCAGCGTGCCCTCGGCGAGGCCGACCAGGAACACCGCGTCCCATTCGAGGCCCTTCGCCGCGTGCAGGGAAGCCAGCGTGACGCCCTCGACGGTCGGCGGGTGCTGAGCCACGGCTCGCTGCTCCAACTCCCCGACGAACCGGGCGAGGTCGGCGCCTTCCACCGTCGCCGCGAGTTCTTCGGCCAGTTCGACCAGGGCGAGCAGGGCGTCCCAGCGTTCCTTGGCGGCTCCGCCACCGGCGGGCGGCTGTTCGGTCAGGCCGACCGGAGCCAGCACCGCACGCACCGAGTCGACGAACTCGCCCCGCTGCCCGGCGGCGGCCGCGCTGCGCAGCGCGATCACCGCCTGGCGGACCTCCCGGCGCTGGAAGAACCGCTCGCCACCGCGGACCAGATACGGGATGTCCAGCTCGGAGAGCGCCTGTTCGTACGCCTCCGACTGCGCGTTCACGCGGTAGAGGATGGCGATCTCGCTGGCGGGCACCCCGAGGCCGAGCAGGTCCTGCACCCGCGCGGCGACCGAAGCGGCCTCGGCCGTCTCGTCCTCGTACTCGGCGAACCGCGGTTCGGGGCCGTCGGGGCGCTGGCCGATCAGCCGCAGCCGCGAGCCGGCCGGGCGGTTGCGCGCGGCACCGATGACCTTGTTCGCCAGGGCGACCACCTGCGGCGTGGACCGGTAGTCGCGTTCGAGCCGCACGACGGTGGCGTGGGGGAACCGCCGGGTGAACTCCAGCAGCGGCCGGGGCGACGCCCCGCCGAAGGAGTAGATGGTCTGGTTCGCGTCACCGACGACCGTCAGATCGTCACGGCCGCCGAGCCAGGCGTCGAGCAGGCGCTGCTGGAGCGGCGTCACGTCCTGGTACTCGTCGACCACGAAGCAGCGGTAGCGGTCGCGGAACTCCTCGGCGACCGCACTGTGCTCCTCCAGCGCCGCGACGGTGTGGAGCAGCAGGTCGTCGAAGTCGAGCAGCCGCGCGTTGTTCTTGAGCTCCTCGTAACCGCGGTACACCTGCGCGATCCGATCGGCGGGCTCCGGTGTGTCCCGGCGGAGGCGGGTGACGACGGCCGGGTAGTCGTCGGCGGCGACGAGCGACGCCTTCGCCCATTCGATCTCACCGGCGAGGTCCCGAAGCACTTCGAGCTCGGTGCCCAGCCCGGCCCGGTTGGCCGCCTGGCCGATCAGCCGGAGCTTGTTGTTCTCGATCAGGTCCCACTGCGGACCGCCGACGACCCGCGGCCAGAAGTAGCGGAGCTGCCGGAGCGCGGCGGCGTGGAAGGTGCGGGCCTGCGCCCCTTCGACCCCGAGGCCGCGAAGCCTCGCCCGCAACTCCCCCGCGGCGCGGTTGGTGAAGGTGACGGCGAGTACCTGACCGGCCGCCACGTGACCGGCTCGGACCAAGTGGGCGATACGGTGTGTGATCGTGCGGGTTTTGCCCGTACCGGCCCCGGCGAGCACGCAGACCGGACCTCGCGGAGCCCCGGCAGCAGCGCGTTGTTCGGGGTCGAGCCCGTCGAGCAGGCCCGGCTTGGCTTCGGAGACGGATGCGCTACCCACTCCCGCATCCTCGCAGATGCCCTCGGATGCCCCGCCCGTATCCTGGTGGTCATGGCCGGAAAGCTGGACAAGGAAGCCGCCAAGCAGGCGAAGAAGGAAAAGCGCGCGGCGAGCAAGGCTCGGCGCGGGCAGATCTTCGAGGCGTTCAAGATGCAGCGCCGCGAGGACAAGGCGCTCATCCCGTGGATGGTCGGCGCGATCCTGGTCGTCACCGGCGTGGTCTTCGGCATCGGCTTCCTGCTGGACCTGCAGTGGGTCCTGCTGCCCATCGGCATCATGCTCGGCGTGCTCGCCGCGGTCATCATCTTCGGCAGGCGCGTGCAGAAGACCGTTTACTCCAAGGCCGACGGCCAGCCGGGTGCGGCCGCGTGGGCGCTGGACAACCTCCGCGGCCGGTGGCGGGTGACGCAGACCGTGGCCGCGACCACCCAGCTCGACGCCGTGCACCGGGTGCTCGGCGGCCCGGGTGTGGTGCTCGTCGCCGAAGGCGCGCCGCACCGGGTGAAGGGCCTGCTCGCCCAGGAGAAGAAGCGCGTTTCGCGCCTGGTCGGCGAAACCCCGATCTACGACATCGTCATCGGTCACGAAGAGAACCAGGTTCCGCTGCGCAAGCTGCAGAACTACCTGATGAAGCTGCCGCGGAACCTGAAGCCGGCCCAGGTCGACGCGCTGGAGGCCAAGCTGGCCGCCCTCGGCAACCGCGGCGCCGCCCTGCCGAAGGGCCCGATGCCCCAGGGCGCCAAGATGCGCAACGTCCAGCGCACGATCCGCCGCCGCTGAAATCCCAGGCCAACGGAAAAGCCCCGCTGCACACCAGCAGCGGGGCTTTTCCGTACGCGGGGATCAGCGGAGGCGGAGCACGGCGGTGCCGGTCGCGCGGTCCAGCAGGCTGCGGCCGTCGACGTTGCGCCAGACCGCCGGGATGATGACGAAGGTCAGCACCCCGCGCACGACCGCCCGCCACAGGCCGACCATGGACCCACCGTCCAATCGCGCCACCCGGGTGCCGACGATGGCCATGCCGGGGGTGAACCCGAAGAGTGAGACCGGGACCATGGTGATCACCGCCCAGGCCACCACGCTCCAGAGGTTGTAGGACTCCATCACCTCGGCCTGGTCGAACTGCGGCTGGATGAACAACGAGGTGAGCAGCGACGCGAGCACGAGGTCGATGACCAGGCCGAGCAGGCGCCGCCCGCCGGTCGCGATCGAGCCGGGACCGCTCTCCGGCAGGCCGAGCCGCTCCCCGCGCCACCGCTGGTCCTGCCCGTCACCGCTCGCCTCGCGGGCCCCGGGCAGCCACTCTCCGGTCCATCTCGCCACCCGTCCAGGGTAGGCCGGTGGCGCGTACCACATCCGCCCTGGTCGACTATCCGATATCGCCCCAGCCGTTAACACCGGCGAAACATACGGGTGACGGTCGGGCAACACCGCGCTCTTAGCGTGAACCGAAGAGAGTAACGCGCGAGGTGTACCCAGGCCCGCGCCATCACGCTCTGAACGCGCTGCGGCGACTCAGCACGGCCGCCGGCAACGAGATTATGAAGGAGTTACCGAGGGTGTCCACTACTCCAGACGATATCCAGCGCCTGATCGCCGACGAGGACGTGCAGTTCATCGACGTCAGGTTCTGCGACCTGCCCGGGGTGATGCAGCACTTCACCGTGCCGGCGAAGGCGTTCGACAACGACGCCTTCGAGGAGGGCCTGGCGTTCGACGGCTCGTCGGTCCGCGGTTTCCAGTCGATCCACGAGTCCGACATGCTGCTGCTCCCGGACGCCGAGACCGCGCGGATCGACCCGTTCCGCAAGCAGAAGACGCTGTCGATCAACTTCTTCGTGCACGACCCGTTCACCCGCGAGCCCTACAGCCGTGACCCGCGCAACATCGCGCGCAAGGCCGAGCAGTACATGGCCGAGTCCGGCGTGGCCGACACCGTCTTCTTCGGACCGGAAGCCGAGTTCTACATCTTCGACTCGATCCGCTTCGACTCCGCCGAGAACGGCGCCTTCCACGAGATCGACTCGGTCGAGGGCTGGTGGAACACCGGCGCCGACGAAGAGGGCGGCAACCGCGGTTACAAGACCAAGTTCAAGGGCGGCTACTTCCCCGTCCCGCCGGTCGACCACTTCGCCGACCTGCGTGACGAGATCGTGCAGAAGCTCACCGGCTCCGGGTTCGAGATCGAGCGCGCGCACCACGAGGTGGGCACCGGCGGGCAGACCGAGATCAACTACAAGTTCAACACGCTGCTGCACGCCGCGGACGACCTGCAGTTGTTCAAGTACATCGTGAAGAACACGGTGTGGGAGGCGGGCAAGACCGCCACCTTCATGCCGAAGCCGCTCTTCGGCGACAACGGTTCGGGC
The DNA here is from genome assembly GCF_056431745.1 of Amycolatopsis sp. NPDC045836. Taxonomy (NCBI): domain Bacteria; kingdom Bacillati; phylum Actinomycetota; class Actinomycetes; order Pseudonocardiales; family Pseudonocardiaceae; genus Amycolatopsis; species Amycolatopsis sp. NPDC045836. The sequence goes on from NZ_JBWKKF010000029.1 coordinate 83,047, forward strand.
ATGCACTGCCACCAGTCGCTGTGGAAGGACGGCACGCCGCTGTTCCACGACGAGTCCGGTTACGCGGGCCTGTCCGACACCGCGCGCCACTACATCGGCGGCCTGCTCACGCACGCCCCGAGCCTGCTGGCCTTCACCAACCCGACGGTGAACTCCTACCACCGCCTGGTCCCCGGCTTCGAGGCCCCGGTCAGCCTGGTGTACTCGCAGCGCAACCGCTCGGCGTGCGTCCGCATCCCGATCACCGGCAACAACCCGAAGGCCAAGCGCGCCGAGTTCCGCTGCCCGGACTCCTCGGGCAACCCGTACCTGGCGTTCGCGGCCATGATGATGGCCGGTCTCGACGGCATCAAGAACAAGATCGAGCCGCCGGACCCCATCGACAAGGACCTCTACGAGCTCCCGCCGGAGGAGGCGAAGGACGTCAAGCTGGTCCCGAGCGACCTGGGCACCGTGCTCGACACCCTCGAGGCCGACCACGAGTACCTGCTCGAAGGCGGCGTGTTCACCCCGGACGTGATCGACACCTGGATCTCGTTCAAGCGTGAGAACGAGATCGACCCGCTGCGCCTGCGCCCGCACCCGTACGAGTTCGCGCTCTACTACGACGTGTAAGCCACCGGTCCACACCGGCGGTGGGGGGTGACAGCCACCTCTCACCGCCGGTGTTTCACGTTCAGGCCCCGGCCAGCACGTCCACGTCGATGCCCGCTTGCTCCATCCGGCCACGCGGGTTCTCGACCAGCTTCCGCCGGTCGAGGTCCATCAGGCCCAGCGTGCAGGTGATCTCGGCGGCCAGCGTGCCGTCGGCCTTGTAGATGTTCGAGTCCGCGTGGAAGGTCTTGCCGCTGCCGAACTTCATCTGGCAGGTCACGTCGACCTCGTCACCGGCACGCAGTTCGCGGCGGAAGACGATGCGTGATTCGAGCAGCACCGCCGCCAGCTTCGCCGTGCGCATCTCGGAGCTGAGCAGGCCGGCCTTCTCCATCAGTTCGAGCCGCGAGACCTCGCCGTAGGAGTGGTAGACGGCGTGGTTCAGGTGGCCGAGGGTGTCCAGCTCGTAGTGCCGCACCTTGATCCGGACGTGGAAGTCTTCGCGCTCGCTCACGCCCACACTCTAAGCAGGCCACCTCAGGTGTCGTAGAAGAGGCGTTCCACCACGGCGTGCGCCCGGCGGGTGGTGCGGCGGTAGAAGTCGAGGAACTCGCCGGGGTCGTCGTCCGCCGAGTACTCGAACACCATCGCGACCGCAGCCAGTTCACGCCCGCTGCCCGGGATCTGGTCGACGGCCTTGCCGCGCACCAGCATGCCCGCGTTCCGGACCCGCGTCGCCAGCAACCACGCTTCGATCAGGGCTTCGATGTCCCCTTCCGACGCCAGCTCCGCGTGGGCCATCGCCCGCAGCGCCTCGACGGTCGACGTGGTGCGCAACGCCGGGAACTCGTGCGCGTACCGCAACTGGGCGAGCTGCGCCGTCCACTCCACGTCGGCGAGCCCACCGCGGCCGAGCTTGGTGTGCGTGGTCGGGTCGGCGCCCTTCGGCATCCGCTCGGTGTCGACGCGGGCCTTGATCCTCCGCACCTCACGCGCACGCCCGGCGTCCAGCCCGTTCGCCGGGTACCGGATCGGATCGATCGCCTCGATGAAGCGTTCGCCGAGGTCGGCGTCACCGGCGACGAACCGGGCGCGCAGCAGCGCCTGCGCCTCCCACACCTCGGCCCACCGCGCGTAGTACGCCCGATATGACTCGAGTGTCCGGACCAGCGGGCCGTTCCGCCCTTCCGGTCGCAGGTTCGCGTCGACCTCGAGAGCCGGATCGGAACTCGGCGCGCCGAGCACTTTCCGGACGGTCTCCGCGACCGACGACGCGAACTTCACCGCGTCGGCGTCGGAAGCCCCGCCAACCGGCTCGCAGACGAACAGCACGTCGGCGTCCGAGCCGTACCCCAGTTCGGAACCGCCGAGCCTGCCCATGCCGATGACCGCGATCACCGCGGGCTCGACCCCCAGCTCCGCGATCCGCTTCCGCGTCGCGGCGGCGAGCGTGCTCTGCAACACCGCCGCCCACACGCTCGACAGGGCTCCGCAGACGTCGACGACGTCCATCAGGCCGAGCAGGTCGGCACTGGCGACGCGCAGCAGTTCGTGCCGCCGCAGCGAACGCGCCGTGGTGACCGCGGCGTTGAGCCCCGGCTGCCGCCGCACCGCCGCACGCAATGACGTGGCGACCTCCCGCGGCGAACGCCCGGCCAGCCGATCCGGCGCGCCGAGCAGCTGGAGCACCTCCGGCGCCCGGACGAGCAGGTCCGGCACCAGCTTCGACGTGCCAAGCAGGAACGCCAGCCGTTCGACGACCGCGCCTTCGTCCCGCAGCACCCGCAGGTACCACGGCGTTTCGGCGAGCGCCTCGGACACCTTCCGGTAGGCGAGCAGCCCGCCGTCCGGATCCGGGGTGTCGGCGAGGAGGTCCAGCAGCACCGGCAGCAGCGCCTGCTGGATCGACGCCCGGCGGGACACGCCCGAGGTCAGCGCCTTGATGTGGTGCAGCGCACCGTCCGGTGCCGCGTAACCGAGGGCGTTGAGCCTGCTCGCCGCTTCCTTGGTGGTCAGCCGCAGCGCGCCGGTCGGCACCCGGGCCACCGATTCCAGCAGTGGCCGGTAGAAGAGCTTCTCGTGCAGCCGCCGGATGCGCTGCCCGTGCCGCTTGAACTCCGCGACCAGCGCATCGGCCACCGGCCGGCCGCGGGACGACCGGATCCCGCTCGCGCGGGCGAGCCAGCGCAGTTCGGTGGTTTCCGAGCTGTCGGGGAACAGGTGCGTCCGGCGCAACCGCCGGAGCTGCAGCCGGTGCTCGATGGTGCGCAGGAACTCGTACGAACCCTCCAACTCGGCCGCGTCCGCCCTGGCGACGTAACCGCTTTCGCCGAGCGCCGCCAGCGCCTCCATGGTGGACGACGAGCGCAGGTCGGGATCGGCGCGACCGTGCACGAGTTGCAGCAGCTGCACGGCGAACTCCACGTCACGCAGCCCGCCGCGGCCGAGCTTCAGCTCGCGCTCGACCAGTTCGGACGGCACGTGCCCCTCGACCCGGCGGCGCATGCGCTGCACGTCGGCGACGAAGTTCTCCCGTTCCGCCGCGGCCCACACCATCGGCGCGACCAGCTCGCAGTACTGCCCGCCCAGCTCCGCGTCCCCGGCCACCGCCCTGGCCTTGAGCAGGGCCTGGAACTCCCAGGTCCGCGCCCACTTCTTGTAGTAGGCGTCGTGTCCGTCGATGGTGCGGACGAGCGCGCCTGCCTTGCCCTCCGGCCGCAGGGCCGCGTCCACCTCGAAGCACGCCTTGCCGACCACGCCCATCATCTTGCTGGCGATCCGGGTGGCGACCTGGAGGTCGCCGTCACCGACGAAGACCACGTCGACGTCGCTGACGTAGTTGAGTTCGCGGCCACCGCACTTGCCCATCGCGATGACCGCGAGCCTGGCCCGTTCGGGACCGGTGGTCTCCGCTTCGGCGACGACCAGCCCGGCACGCAGGGCGGCTTCGGCGAGCGCGGTCAAGCGGTGGGTGATCTCGGTGTAGGTCGGCGCGCCGAGGTCCGGTTCGACCAGGTGCCCGAGGTCGGCCGCGGCGATCTCCAGCAGCAGACCGCGGTAACCGGCACGCAGCGCCTGCTCCGCTTCGGTGCCGTCCCGCCCTTCGACCGCGGTGACCAGCTCGTCGGTGTACTTCTCCTGCGCGGTGACCTTCCGCTTGGTCAGCCGCCGCCACTGGTCCGGCGAACCGACGAGGAAGTCCGCCAGCGCGCTGGAGGTGCCGAGCACGGCGAGCAGCCGCCCGCGCAGGAACGAGGACTCACGCAGAGTCTCGGCGAGTTCCGGCCACGCGTCCTCGTCGGCCTCGCGGAGCCGGTCGAGGCCGTGCACGGCGAGGTCGGGGTCGGGCGCCCGCGACAACGCCACGAGCAAGCCGCCGGCACCGTCGGCCGGGCCGGTCTCGGACCACAAGCCGACGGCACGCAGCTGCTCCTCGGCGCGGTCGTCGGTGAAACCGTAGCGCGCGACGGACGCTGTCGATCGGGATCGGTCTGCCATCGCCCCCAACCGTAGTCCCTCCGGCGCCGCTTGCCGGTCAGGCGGGGAGGCGGTCCGGGGTGAGGTCGGCGGGCGTGGGCTCCGGGACGTGGAAGCTGTGGGCGGTGATCGGCTTGCGCCGGGACAGCAGGTAGATGCCGAGGCCGATCGCCACCCCGGCGACCCCGACGCTGATCGTCCCGGCGGTGCCGAGCGAGGAGATCTTGCCGGCGATCGCGCCGACGACACCCGCCGCGGGCAGCGTGAGCATCCAGGCGAGCACCATCCGGCCCGCGAGCCGCCAGCGCACGGGAGCCCCGCGCCGCCCGACGCCGGAACCCAGCACACCGCCGGAGCAGACGTGCGTGGTCGACAAGGGGAAACCGAAGTGCGACGAGGTCAGGATGACCGCCGCCGAACTGGTCTGCGCGGCGAACCCCTGCGGCGGCTCGATGTCGGTGAGCCCCTTGCCCAGGGTGTAGGTGATCCGCCAGCCGCCGAGATAGGTGCCGAGCGCGAGCGCCAGCGCCGCGCTGACGATCACCCAGGTCGGCGGCGCCGACCCCGGCGCGAGGGTGCCGGCGCTGACCAGCGTCAGCGTGATGATGCCCATCGTCTTCTGCGCGTCGTTCGTGCCGTGCGCGAGCGAGACGGCGGAGGCCGAGAAGATCTGTCCGACGCGGAATCCGGAACCACCGCTGCGGCCACGCAACCACCGGTAGACCAGCCAGGTCGCACCGGCCGCCACCAGGCCCGCGAGCACCGGCGACGCGATAGCCGGCAGCACCACCCGCTCGAGGATCCGTCCGAACCGGACACCGTCGGTGCCGACGGACACCCAGGTCGCGCCGATCAGCCCGCCGAACAACGCGTGCGACGAACTCGACGGCAACCCGGCGAACCAGGTGACCAGGTTCCAGACGATGGCACCGATCAGCCCGCCGAAGATGATCTCCGGCCCGATTCTGGTCTCGTCCACCAGTCCACTCGAAATCGTCTTCGCGACCTCCACGGACAGGAAAGCACCGGCGAGGTTCAGCACGGCGGACAGCGCGACGGCGGTTTTGGGCCGGAGCGCACCGGTGGCGATGGTGGTCGCCATGGCGTTCGCTGTGTCGTGGAACCCGTTGGTGAAATCGAAGACCAACGCCGTGATGACCACGACGATGATGAGCAGCGAGGGGTCCACCCCGACCTCCGACCACGGTTACGGCTTACGTGCGCAACGTACCTGACGTCAGCCGCCAGCCGTTAAGCCGCCGGAAACCTGGCCGCAACCCTGTCTTATACCAGGGGCAATGTCCGAGTCGGATCGGCGGCGGGCGTCAACTCGCCTTGCGCCAGACGGACGAACCGCTCCGCGAAGGGCCGCCACGTTTCGGCGATGTCGGCGTGCACCCGGGTGAGGGTGTCGACTTCGAATGCACCCTCCCGGGCCAGTCCCGCCAGCTCCGGTGCCTGGCGCACCCAGTCGAGCACCACGTCGGTGGTCGTCTCGATGTGGAATTGGACACCGTAGACGCAGCGGTTCAACCGAAATGCCTGGTTCTCGTGCCACGGTGCCGAAGCGAGGAGTTCCGCGCCCGGCGGCAACCGCCGGATGTCGTCCTGGTGGAACTGCATGACGTCCTGCACCAACGGCAGGTCGGCGAACAGCGGATCGGTCCAGGCTGCGTCCTTCTTGGACACCAGCCGGCCACCGATCTCCGCGCCGCGCTCGGCCCGGCCGACCGTGCCGCCGGTGGCCACCGCGAGCAGCTGGGCCCCGAGGCAGATCGCCAGTGTGGGCAACGCGCTGCCCGTGGCGGCCGCGAGCAGGCGGCGCACGTCGGCGAGCCAGGGGTGCTTCCGGTCGTCTTCGGCGTCCATGCCGCCGCCGAGCACGACCAGGCCCTGGTAGCCGTCGAAGCCGTCCGGCAGCGGGTCACGCGGCGGGAGCCGGAGGTCCAGCTCGGCCCCGGCACCGGTGAGCCAGTCGCCGAGCGGGCCGATCGGATCTGACTCGTCGGGTTGGATGACCAGCAAGCGCGTCGGTTCCATGGTTACCAAGGTAGGGCAGCGCCCGGTCAGTGCCGCAGCGGTTCGCCGGTGAACTTCACCTCGCGGTAGTGGACCACGAACTCGAAGCCCAGCCGCTGGTAGATCCGGTTGCTGACCGGGTTCAGGTCGTCGGTGAACAGGGTGATGTGCCGGATACCCGCGTGCTGCGCCCACCGCGAGATGCCCGCCGTGACGGCGGCGGCGTAACCGTGTCCGCGGTGCTCGGGCGGGGTGTACACGAAGCCGATCCTGGTCATGTCGGCCTCCGGTGCCCTGGCGAAGGCCATCGACACCGGCTCGCCGTCCACGAACCAGAGGCCGAAGACGTTGCCGCCCGCGAGCTGGTCGGTGAGCGCACGGGCGGGATCCCGTTCCGGGGGTACGTACGTGACGGCCTCGGCCAGGAACGCGGTTCGCCAGCGCAGCAGGACCTCGTTCTGCCCCGCTTTCGCCAGGCGGAACTCGCCACGGACTCCTTGCGGCTCGACGAGCGTGCCGAGCTGGTACGTCCGCTGGCGGAACCCCGGCTGGGGCGTGATGCCGAAGCGCTCACCCCACGCCCGGCCGAACGCCTCGACTTCGGGTTCCGGGCCGGAAGCGCCTGGCAGGTCGGCGCCCGCCTCGGCCAGTGCGTCGACGACGGTCCCGGCCGCGTCAGCGGGCAATCCGCTGACCATGGCGGGCCAACCGCGATCCGCGACGAAGGCGCCGTGGAGGCGCTCGCCGTCGTGCGCGGTCACCATCGCCTCGGCCTGACCGCGCTTCCGCACGCTCGCGACCGCGGTCAACGCTCCGGTGTGCCGGACGGGGTCAGCCCCGTAGACCGCCGCGGCCGGCGCGGCGAACGAGTCGAAGGTGGGGTGCACGCGAGCTTCCACGACGCCACTGTGGCAGTCGCCCCGGCGCCGGTGCCACCGAAATACCACCCTGTGAACGCAAAAGAGCGGGGCTCCGGACCATCACTGGTCCGAAGCCCCGCTCCTGTACTGCACGTTGAGTTCGGCGGCGTCCTACTCTCCCACACCCCTTCGAGTGCAGTACCATCGGCGCTGGCAGGCTTAGCTTCCGGGTTCGGAATGGGACCGGGCG